>JAJFHB010000207.1 GCA_021775795.1 Hyphomicrobiales bacterium
TGCCATTGGCGCAAAGGTGGCTGCGCCGGAACGGGCTGTGGTTTCCATCTCGGGCGATTACGGGTTCCTGTTCACCTGCCAGGAAATGGCAGCTGCTGCTGAACTGAAGTTACCGATGGTGCAAATACTCTGGAACAATCAGGCTTTGGGTGAAATTCGTGACGCGATGGTTGGCGCGCAAATGGCGCCGGTTGAGGTGCATGGTTTGAACCCGGATTATCTGGCGCTCGCCAGGTCGTTTCACTGGCGTGCTGAACGGGCACGCTCCATTGATGAGTTAAGTGACCTTACGGCTGCCGGTCTGAAGGCAGACGGTCCGACCCTGATCGAAGTGTCTGAAGGTTCTTTCGGCAGTTGACCTGACGCTGCGCTGAAGTGCGCAAACGATAATGGACAATCGGTGTTGCAGTTGCAGCGGGCGACACGCACCTGTGGATGAGGCTTTGCATTGGCAAATCCATAGTGAGTGATTGTATCGTATTGTGATACATAGCGGGTCGGGCAGACTGAACTGTTGGTTGGGCAGTGCTGCTGACCCTTGATCTGGAGTTCTGGGAGATATTATGAGCACGACGATTTTGAAGGGCCTCCGTGTGATCGAGTTTCTCGCTCATGCAAAAGAACCCAAAGGCATATCGGAACTTGCTCGTGAAATCGAAATGAACAAGAGCGCGGTGCAGCGCGTCGTAAGCACTCTTAGCAACGCAGGTTACGTTGAACAGGCTCCGGGCACTTCGAAGTATCGCTTAACGCTCTCCATCTGGGAGTTGGGATCGCATGTGGTTGATCGCCATCAGGCACGCCGGCTTTTGCATCCGATTCTTCGTTTCGGAGCGCAATCAACCGGCTTTACCGTCTTCCTGTCCTATCTGTCGTTTCCGTTTGTTGTCTACCTCGACAAAGTTGAAGGTGCACATGGACGCTCGCATACGGCAGAACCGGGCAGCCGGATCCCCATAACACTGACCGCGGCCGGCAAAGCAGTGCTCGCGTTCCTGCCGGATGAGAAACTTCAGGGTCTTGATCAAGATCACTCTGACTGGACAGGCTATGTGAATTTCGCGGCTACGCCGCTCGAAGCTTTGAGGGAAGAGATCGAGACGATCCGGGAACGGAGATATGCCGTTTCTGAAGGTGGCATGAAACAGGGTGTGAACTCCATTGCGGCGCCAATTTGGTGGCGCGAACACCAACCCTACGGCTCAATCGTTGTTACCGCTGATCAGGTCAACCTTTCGCCCGAACGCTTTTCGGAAATTGGCGCCAGAGTTGTCGGCATGGCGGAAGAGGCGACACTTGCCCTTGGCGGCGTTCCCTTTCCACCACTCTGATTTCGACACAAGGTACCGGGTGCCGGTATCTTCCCTTAAGGGCTGCGTGGCGCCCGCCCTGAGAATTGCTTTTTCACCACCGTTCGGTTGCCATGACGGGCGACAAGTTTCAAATCCCACGTAAACTCGTCTGCAGTTCCAGTGAAGAGAACTTCTACCTGTGTTGATGTTTGCCACTCACCGCGGCCTACGCCAATGTTCCTAACAATGTGCATAGACGCTTCTTCTGGAGATTCATCTCGAACGACGTATGTGCGCAGCGTCGATCCAGTGGTTTCGATTCCGTTTGTATCGGAGCGCTCATGATCGGCAACGTCGTTGATGATGAACTCTGTGGATCGATTGGCGACGTCGCGTGTGTAGGTCCGCTCAAAGCTTGCTTCTGACAAAACAGACCTGGGCAACGGGGTGCAACCGTCCGCTGGGCCGAAGTCGTTCCAATCCGATGCGGCAGCAGGAAGCAGCGGCAAATTCAGGCTGGAACCCTTTAGCTCAAGAGTGAGCGCACCGTTCGTTGGGGCGGGCCAGAGCATCGGCCAATAGGCTGTCGAGAGGGCAAGGCGGATCCGGTGGCCCTTTTCGAACCGGTGGGCGACAGCGCTCATCATCAGGTTTGTGTCTTGAGCCTGGCCGGGCACAAAATCTGAAATGGCGGCAAAACTGTCATCAAGCTCCAAGTTCTGCGCACCGATTCCAACACGTGTCGAACTGTCGTCCGGCGCAACATCGCAAAGCCGCGCAGCACAAAACCCCTGCCGCTGATCCCGACTGATCTGCAGAGAAAGGTGGGGTTGCCCGAACACCGTGAGCGCTTCATCCAGTGGTGCGGTTTCAAAGCAAACAGAAAGCGCATCGTCGCGGCGCTGGTCGCCTGGCAGATCCGCACCCCAGCCCATCGGCATGATCTCGCCACCGTCCAGCCCAAGATTATGGGCCGTCGCGATTGTGATTTTGCCGGAAGCGAGGGTGCCGCCCAGTGTGCCCAATGCCCCCAATGGCATTGTTAGCATCTCGGGCGCTGCGCTTTCGCTTGTTGGTATGACATGCCAACGGCCCGGCCGCGTTGCGGTGGAATTTTCATCTGGCTCGTAACTGTCACAGACAAAGGCGCGAAGCGGTGGATCCAGTTCTACTCCATTGTTCTTGTCTTTAAGCCAGTGATCGAACCACCGTACACACTGCTCGATCCAGTCTATTGCCGGACCCGGTATTCCCATGTTTGGAAACTTGTGTGCCCATGGGCCAATGATGGCCTTCACCGTTTCAGGCTGCCGGGACACCATGCGCAGAACACTCGTTGCGAAGACATCGGCAATGCCACCGGCTGCGAGAGTAGGCACGCGAAGGCCAGGCTCTGATGCGCAGGGAAACCCTTCCGTCCAGTATTCGTCCCTTGCAGGATGCTGAAGCCAAATTGGCAACATCCAGTCAAGGGCATCCAGACGACGGCGCCACATACTTTTCCAGTTGCGCCCGACGATGGCGGGATCAGGTGGCCGTGTCAGGAATGAGAAAAGGGTCGCGGCCCAGCCAATGTGATCGCTTGCCATGACGCCACCCATGAAGTGGGCGTCCTCGCGGAATTGATCATCAGTGGCTCCTGCAACGGCGACAGCCTTCAGGGGCTTGGGTGCAAGTGCTGCGAGCTGGAGACTGTTGAAACCGCCCCAAGAAAGGCCGTACATGCCGACATTGCCCGAGCACCAGGATTGGCGGGATATCCACTCGATGACCTCAACGGCGTCGGAGCGCTCCTGTGTTGTGTATTCGTTGGACATCACACCGCCGCTGTCGCCGGACCCCCGCATATCCACCCTAAGCGCCACGTATCCTCTTTCAGCGAAGCAGGCGTGAGCAATCTCATCGCGTTTTGCGGTTGTGTAGCGTTTTGGGTAGGGATGGTATTCGAGTATCGCGGGACAGGGCTCGGAACTCGGTGGGAACCAGATTCGGGCTGAAAGATACACCCCGTCCGACAACCGGATTTTAACGTGATCCTCGATCCTGACGCCCATGTTCATTCATCCCGTGCAAGAAATCTTCTGTATCAATAAATGATGCAACAGTTTATAATAAGATACAAAACTTTGCAAAAGCCGTCTTCTGGTCTTTTCGTTTTTTCAGAGGTGCACATTGGCGAAGCGCTTTTCGGCCCTGACACTTCTCCGTCATGCTGTGAGCGGGCGATCCTGGCCGCAGCAATGGCGAAAAGCCAAACCGAAACCTTCATATGACGTCGTCATCGTGGGGGGCGGTGGCCATGGTCTGGCTACTGCCTACTATTTGGCGCGGGAACATGGATTGCGGAACATCGCGGTCCTGGAGAAGGGTTGGATTGGCGGTGGAAACACCGGGCGCAATACAACGATTGTCCGTGCCAATTACATGGAGGAGGGCAACTTCCAGTTTTTCCAGTTTTCCCTCAAACTGTGGGCCGATCTCTCCCGCGAACTGAATTACAATGTGATGTTTTCACCACGTG
>JAJFHB010000208.1 GCA_021775795.1 Hyphomicrobiales bacterium
CAGCCAGATGGAAAAACAGGCGGCAAAGGCTGCGCGTCCCGCCCACTACCCTGCCCCTTACGCCATGATTGACCTGTGGCGCGAACATGGCGGCGATCTCAACGCCATGCGAACGGCAGAGACACCGTCTTTCGTCAATCTCATGGCCGGCGATACCGCACAGGAGCTGATCCGGGTTTTCTTCCTGCGCGAGGCGCTCAAGGACCACGGCAAATCAGTAAAACATGATATCGCCCACGTGCATGTCATCGGCGCTGGTATCATGGGTGGTGACATCGCAGCCTGGGCCGCCATGCGTGGCTACAATGTCACCCTGCAGGACCGGGAGGCCAAATTCATCGCCCCCGCAATTGGCCGCGCCGCCAAGCTGTTCAAACGCAAACTCCGCCGTCCAGGCGATGCCCGAGCCGCGCTCGATCGCCTCATACCCGATGTGGCCGGCGATGGTCTGACACGCGCTGATCTGGTGATTGAAGCGGTACCGGAAGACCTTGATATCAAACGCGGCGTCTATGCTGCAGCCGAAGCGCGCATGAAGAAAGGCGCGATTCTCGCCACCAACACCTCAAGCATCCTGCTTGAAACACTGGCGGAAGGTCTGAAAGCACCGGAACGGTTCATCGGCATTCACTTCTTCAACCCGGTTGCCAAAATGATGCTGGTTGAAGTGGTCACCCATACAGCCGTGTCGAAGTCAGTTCGTGACCGCACCCTTGCCTTCGTCAATGACATCGACAAGCTGCCTCTGCCGGTAGAAAGTGCACCCGGCTTTCTCGTCAACCGCGCCCTCACCCCCTATCTCATGGAAGCCTTCATTTGCCACGACGAAGGCACTCCGCTGGAAGAAATCGACCTTGCAGCCGAAGCGTTTGGCATGCCCATGGGTCCCATCGAACTTGCCGACCGCGTCGGCCTGGATGTGGGACTGCATGTGGCTGGTGTCCTGAAGGAAGCGATGGGCGACGGCATGCCGGAGATACCGGCCTGGTTGGCGCGAAAAGTGCAGACCGGCGACCTCGGCAGCAAGTCAGGCCGTGGCATGTATGTCTGGAAAGACGGCAAGCCGCAGAAGAAGCCGCTCGATACAGCCCCCTCACCTGAGCTTCAGGACCGCCTTGTCCTGCCGCTTTTGAATGCCTGTGTTGCCTGCCTGCGCCACGGCGTTGTTGCAAATGAGGATGAAGTCGATGGCGGGATGATTTTCGGAACAGGCTTCGCCCCCTTCCGTGGCGGCCCCATGCGCTACGTCCACACCCGTGGCCACGCCGACATCCTCTCCGCAATGGCCAAGCTCGCCACCAAGCACGGCCCGCGCTTCACGCCTGATGAGGGCTGGAAGCGGTTTGAGCGGAGCTGACACCCACTGCTGAATGTCGCCGCCGCTGTTTCCGCGTGCAGATTTCAGGCGCGAGACGCCTTTATTTGCCTGCATTGACCGGTTGCCTTGCCTGAGCTTCCAAATCTCGGATAGACAACGCTCAACCGCGGTGGCGTCGCCCGCACAGCTTGTTTGGGCACCGGGTGACCATAGAGAAAACCCTGACCAAATCGGCATCCAAGCTGGCGCAAGGCCAGTTCCTGGTCCTTCGTTTCAATACCCGCAGCGGTGGCGATAACACCAAGGTCGCGGGTCAGATTGATGATCGTGCCGATGATCGCATCCATCATCCCGTCATCTTCAAGTTTTTCGATAAAGGTTCGGTCAATCTTGATCTTGTCGAAACGGAAAGTCGCCAGGTAGTTCAGACTTGAATAGCCGGTGCCGAAGTCGTCGAGCACCACGGACACGCCCAGCTCTTTGAGGCGCGTCAGTTGTTCCAGGACATTTTCCGTGTCGCCCAAAAGGATAGATTCGGTAATCTCAAGCTCGAGGCGATTGGCCGTCAGTCCGGTCAGCTTGAGCGTACTCTCGACCAACTCAGCAACGCCGCCTGCCTGGAACTGTTTCGCCGACAAGTTGACGGCCACATACTGATTATGATCCCAGCCCATCGCATCACGGCAGGCGGTTTCCAGAACCCACTGGCTGAGCGGAATGATCAGGCCTGTCTCTTCGGCCATTGGAATGAACTCGTCCGGCGGAATAATGCCCCGGTCAGGGTGATCCCAGCGGATCAGGGCTTCCTGTCCCTCAGTGGTGCCACTCTCCATATCGAGTTGCGATTGGTAATAGAGTTTGAACTGGCCGGTTTCGAGCGCTGTGCGCAACTCGGCAGCCATCAGCACGCGTTTCTGGAAGGCGACATCCATATGGCGCTCATAGAGCCGCACCGTGTTACGGCCATCATCCTTGGCCCGGTATAGTGCAAGATCCGCAAACTTCAGCAATTGCTGCGTGTCGGATCCATCACTTGGACAGATAGAAACCCCGATGCTCGCGCTTGCAGAGAATTTCTGGCCATCAATTTCGTAAGGCTCCGCCAGCACACCACACAGACGGTTGGCAAACGGGACGATGTTCTCGAACGATTTGAGGTGTGTAAGCGCGATGACAAACTCATCACCACCGATACGGCAGAGCAAATCGGTAGCCCGTGTTTCCGCGCGCAATCGACTCGCAAACTCCTGGAGCAACGCATCGCCGACAGCATGACCCATCGTGTCGTTGATGCTCTTGAACTGATCAATGTCCAGACACAGGACAGCCACCAGATCGTCACCCCTCTTGGCGCGTTCCACCGCATCGCCAAAGCGCTCAATGAAGAGATTACGATTGGGCAGATCAGTCAGAACGTCATGGTGCGCGAGATGCCGAATGCGTTCATCGCTGCGCGCCTGCTCCTTGATGCGGGACCAGATGATGAAAATCAGAACGGAAAGCGCTGCAATCAGAAATATCGCGGAAAGAGCCTCGACGAACCCGTGTGAGGAATAGAAGAGATGCATCACATCGGATTGGTCCACATGGACGCGCAACACGCCAATGTCCCCGGCAGATGCAGCGATCGGCAGATCAATGCCCAGCAATCGGGGATGAGCAGCGGGAACATCTTCAGCCACTTCTGGCTCTGAACCACTTTGTCCACTATCAAGTACAGCCGCACCGGAGCGATCAAAGAATTGATAGCGAGCGTCCGTATCAAACAGCACGTCCTCTTCGATGAGACGCTGGACCTGCGCGATCGGAATCTCATCCGTCTGTGCATTGAATGCGGCGTCAACCCGGGGCTGCAGCTTGGTTGTCCAGCGGTCAACCGTCACCTGAACAAATGTTTCAAGGCTCTTCTCAGCGGTCCACCGTGTCAGGTTGGTGGCAGCGAGGAACATGTTGACCCCAAAGAGGATCACGATTGGTATCAAAATCACGTTGCGTTTGCTGAATGTCACCGTCATCTCCGGCTCTCACAATTTTGCTTCTGGCGCAGCCGCACAGGCCGCCCAACTGGTTCCCTATCAATTGGTCCGCATCGCTCACGCACCGGCTCACCCGCCGCTGCCCGCTCGAGGCGACAAAAATCGTGAAGATAAGGCGATCCACAAGGCGTCTTCTGTGCGCCATTTTTCCTGGTTCGCCGTAGTGCCGGTTTTTGCAACCGGCACCGCCTTACTTGCGCCTTCCCGCATAAAAACCCTATGCACGCAAACGCTAGCGCAGAATCTCAAAAGATCTGATAAGCCCGCCGGAGCAATTTTAGCGGCACTGGTAACAAGACGTTAGGGATGGCGCCGAAAAACAAGCAAACTGCTACACATTGCAACGCAAGTTGCGCGCGAATATCGCCACAATTCATCGCTATCAGGGTTTCAGAGAGAATGTACGTAAGAGCTTCGCGATACGCGCGAAGG
>JAJFHB010000209.1 GCA_021775795.1 Hyphomicrobiales bacterium
GACAACGCCCTTGCCGCAATGCTGACAGGAATGGGAAGCCTCTCCTATGGCGAACTCGCTGGAGAACGCATGATGCTCGGCCTCCTGCTTAATGATCCTGAAGAGGAACAAGACTGCTTCTCCGACAACACACACAACTCCCATTTCTATGATGCAGTTGGCATCCAGAATGTTTACCTGGGCCGTTACCGCCGCATTGACGGCAGTGTCGTTGCGGGGCCTTCCATTTCGAGCCTGGTCGCAGCTGCTGACCCCATGGTCGATGCGGAACTTCGCCGACACCTGGAGGAAACCATCGCAGCGATGTCGGTGATGAGCCGCCGCGCCGAGACCATTGAGGCCTATGACCAGATGCTCGCCTCAGGCAACGAACATGGCAATGCGGTTGTCCGAGCCGCGATTGATGCGCTTCTCAATCAGACACTGACATTCGAAAAGGCAATCACTGTTCTTGGCCTCTTTGATGTCAATCTTGAGGGTTCCGAAAGCCTGGATGATCCATCCGGCCTGTTCGAATAACTGGCTGCAGTTCTCGCCCCGCCAATGTGCCGGGCGCAAGAAACATCAAAAACATGATTGGGGATAGCAAGATGCTTTTGCTGGAAAGACGGACGCGCGCGTTGTGTGCAGTTATGGGGTCGGCAGGCGTACTCACCTGCTCTGTGATGAGTGGAGCGAAAGCCGATGAAAACACTCCCGAGCCACTGCCGCTCATTGAAGGAAGCCTGCTCATCGAGGTGGAGAACGACCTGAGATTCAAATCGGACGATCCAAGCACCGAGATCGATGATTTATTCACCACGAGCGAACTTGCCCTCACCTTCAATCTGAGCAGGTTGGTGTCGGTTCACACATTGCTCATCCTTGAGCCCGTGTTTGATCCGATGCCGTTCGATGACCGTTTCCTTGAAGACCACGGTGCCTATGCGGAGGAGCTCTTTCTGCAGGTCGCGTTCGACAGTATTCGTATTTATGCGGGCAAATTTGATGCTCCATTTGGCCAGGCCTGGGATGTGACACCTGGTATATATGGTGTGGATTTCGCTGAGGACTACGAACTCGCCGAAAGACTTGGCGGTGGTTTCGAAATTGGCCTGGGTGATATGTATTCTGGCACGCACACGGTCAGTGCCAGTGTATTCTTCGCTGACACCACCAGATTATCGAGGTCGCTGTTCAACAACCGCGGGCAAACTTCAGTTGGTGACAGCGGCCCCAGCAACACAAAATCAATCGACTCATTTTCAGTTGCGATCGACGGTGGCGAAATTCCCGGTCTGGAAAACTACACTTACCACATTGGCTTGCGTCATCAGTCCCCCGGGAGAGGTGATGTCAGCAATGAACTGGGAATGGTTGCCAACGTTCAAGGCGCATTCGACCTGGCAAATGGGGCTGCCCTTGAAGGTATCATAGAAGCTGCATTTCTAAACCACGCCGACACCGGCCCGGACGATCTGTTTTATCTGACCATAGGCGGCGTTTACTCTTACGGGCCCTGGGCTCTTTCAGCGTCTTACACATTGCGTGATGTGAATGTCTCCGGCGGCAGCAACTTCAGCGATCATTTACTGCAGTTTGCTCTGGGCTACCAACTCCTGGAAGGACTGACGATTGACGCAGGATATAAGTTTGCAGAGGAAGGTGGAATCGATGATCATACTTTCGGCCTTCTCCTGGCCTACGAACTGGACTTTGAATTTGGTGAGAGCCCCAATTTCCCATTCCTTCCATAGTCTTCGCCTGCAGCGTTTGTTTTCCGGACAGCCAGTGCCCCTCGCTCTGCTCGTCTGCGCCGCGGTAACGCCATTCATCGTCGCTGGAGCACTTGCAGGCTCGGGGAATAACGAAGGGTCATTGGGACAGGCTGTGGATTTTTCCGCGGCGGAAGAATTCGAGGGTTTTCCGGGCGGCGAGGCAACTTCCCAGACAACATCAATCAATCGAGATGCCTTCTCACAGCCTTCCGGAAATCTGCCATTCACCAGCGAGTTCGATTTTCGCATCGGTAACGGCATCTTTCGCAAACTCTGGATATCTGCCCCCGCGTCGACGGAGAGCTCTGATGGATTGGGGCCGCTCTACAATGCGCGCGCCTGCCAGCGTTGCCACCTGAAGGACGGACGCGGGCATCCGCCCGATGCCAACTGGCCGGAAGACGATGCTGTTTCCATGCTCATGCGTCTGAGCATTCCGCCGCAAACGGAAAACGAGCACCAGTCGCTTGAAGATCGCACCGCAAGCTCGATCGCCGAACCAATCTACGGCGGACAGCTTCAGGATTTTGCCATTCAGGGACTGGCTTCAGAAGGCCATATCGAAATTGCTTATGAAGAAGTGACAATCACATTAGGTGACGGAGAGACGGTTTCGCTGAGAAAACCTGCCTACAGCATTTCTGAACCCGCCTATGGCCCGTTGCACCCCGACACGATGATGTCGCCACGCATTGCCAACCAGATGATTGGATTAGGTCTTCTCGATGCAATCGATGAGCAGGACATTCTCACAAACGCTGATCCGGAAGATGCTGATGGCGACGGCATCTCCGGCCGGCCCAACGAGGTCTGGAATATTGAAGCAGATGCAGTTTCGATCGGTCGGTTTGGATGGAAGGCCGGCCAACCCACCGTTCGTCAGCAATCTGCCGGTGCGTTTCTGGGCGACATAGGCATTTCATCCACTCTTTTCCCCGGCGGACACGGCGATTGCACCACAGGCCAGGCA
>JAJFHB010000210.1 GCA_021775795.1 Hyphomicrobiales bacterium
GCGGCCTTTGCCGCCCGCCTTTCTGTTGCTGACTGGAAGGCGCCTGATTACACCACATTCACACCCGGGCGCATCAAGACTGAAGCGCTTTCGGGCCTGACCGTGGCACTGGCGCTTGTTCCTGAAGCTGTGGCCTTTTCCTTCGTGGCCGGCGTTCATCCGCTTGTGGGTCTGTATGCCTCCTTTATCGTTGGGCTGATCACCGCAGTTATTGGCGGCCGGCCGGCGATGATTTCCGGTGCAACCGGTGCTCTCGCCGTTGTCATGGTGGCGCTCGTCGCTGCGCATGGTGTTGAATTTCTCTTTGCCACTGTCGTGCTGATGGGGATCTTGCAGATTCTGGCAGGCCTCTTTCGTCTCGGGAAGTTCATCCGCCTTGTGCCGCATCCGGTCATGCTGGGGTTTGTCAACGGGCTGGCCATTGTGATCTTCACGGCCCAGCTTACGCAGTTTCAGGTTCCTGATGCGGACGGTGTCAGGGTCTGGATGAGCGGTTGGCCACTGGCAAACATGCTGGGACTCGTCGCCCTGACCATGGCCATCATCTGGCTGACCCCAAAAATTACAACCTTCATTCCAGCGCCCCTTGCTGGAATAGCCATTATCGCTGCCATCGTCATTGGCTTTGGAATCGATGTGCCGAGGGTTGGCGATCTCGCGTCCATTGAAGGAGGCCTGCCGGCCTTCAGTATTCCAATGGTGCCGCTGAACCTGGAGACGCTGCAAATCATCTTTCCCTATGCGCTGATCCTTGCGGCCATTGGCCTGATCGAAAGCCTTTTGACCCTCAATCTGGTCGGCGAAATCACCAGAAAGAGCGGCGGCGCGTCACAGGAATGTATTGCGCAAGGGCTGGCCAACACGGTGACGGGATTTTTTGGCGGCATGGGCGGTTGCGCCATGATCGGCCAGTCGATGATCAATGTGAAATCGGGTGGGCGCACCCGTCTTTCAGGCATTACCGCTGCCCTTTGCCTGCTGGCCTTCATTCTCTTTGCGTCGAGCCTGATTGAGCAGATCCCGCTTGCAGCGCTGGTCGGTGTCATGTTCATGGTCGTTATCGGTACTTTTGCATGGCAAAGCCTGACCATACTGCGCCGTGTTCCCTTAACCGATGCCTTGGTGATGGCGCTGGTAACCGCCGTTACGGTCATGAGCGACCTGGCCATCGCCGTTGTCGTCGGCGTTATCGTGTCCGCGCTGGCCTATGCCTGGAATAACGCGAAACGCATTCACGCGGCGACGCATGTGACCTCTGAGGGCGCCAAGGTCTATCAGATCGAGGGGCCTTTGTTTTTCGGTTCAACCGATGGGTTTGCTGAAATTTTCGATCACCAAAATGACCCCCCTGTCGTGATCGTTGATTTCATGAACAGCCGTGTCGTCGATCAATCCGCCCTCCATGCCATTGAAAGCCTGGCGTCAATTTACGAGGCGCTTGGAAAGACACTTCAGCTTCGGCATCTGTCCCGAGACTGTCACCGGGTTCTCAATCGCGCCGGCCAGCTTATGGTGGATTCCGATGATGATCCGAATTACGGCCTTGCGGTCGATTATTCCGTGAAGACAGGGATGTTGGGTGGAGGACATTAGAGTCCAAGTGTGTTGCTGATTTTTCTGATTGACCATCCACAAAGAAACACTGATCGACTGCCGGACTCAGGGTAACGGCGCTCCAGCGGATAACTCTGCAGCTCCTATCAGTTCATTTATGGAGGCTGTTGACGACAGGCAGCAGAAGTCCATTTGGCAACAGGTGGCTGGCGTACGCCGAGAGTTGATTTTGAACGCCGGTGAGGACGAGGCGTTTGCCCTTCTTGAAGCCTGCGTAACCAATTTTGGCGACCTGTTCCGGTGTCATCGGTGGCGACGTGCTCATAAGTTTGGTGTCCTCAAGCCCGGCGCGGCGCTGAAAATCAGTCTTTGTGATGCCCGGGCACACGCAGGTCACCGTCACGCCGAAGGGCTTCATTTCAAAGTGAAAGGCTTCCGTGAAGCTCTTGACGTAGGCCTTGGAGGCATAATAGACGGCCATCCGCGGGCCCGGCAGATAGCCGGCAACGGATGACACATTGATGATGCCGCCGTGGCCGCGCCGTTTCATGACGGTACCGCAGCGCACCGAAAGTTCGGTGGTGGCGCGTACATTGAGGTCGATCATGGCGAGTTGTTCGTCGGCATCAACATCCGTTGCATTGCCGAGCAGACCATAGCCTGCGTTGTTGATCAAAACGTCCGGAACAAGATTGCGGCGCTCGAGCTCCTCGTCAATTTCCTTCGCTGCGTCGGGATGGCTTAGATCCTTTGGGATGGCGATGGCTGAAATGTTCAGTTTTGATGTGATGGTGCCGGCGACACGGTTAAGCTCCTGGTCGTCCCGGGAGATCAAAACCAGCTTGTAGCCGTCGCGGCCAAGTTCGTAGGCGAAGGCCTCACCAATTCCTCCCGAGCCACCGGTAATGACGGCGAGCTTTTCGCTCTGTGATGATGGCGCCATGCGTTTCCCCCAAAAGGCAGTGCCTGCCTAGATGTCTACCCCGAGCCGGGCTGCAACCTGCTTGCGCAGCATAATCCGCTCGCGCGATGGAACGTGGAGAAGTTCCGCCACGCGCCAGACCAGATTGGCTTCATAATCATCCACCACCTTGTCGGAAAGAACAATCTCCCAAAGCAGTTCGACAATGCCTGCGCGACCCTCGGGGTCGAGCTGATCGGTGAGGACTCTGGTGAAGCGATAGAGATCGACAGCCTCAGCCTCTTCGGCTCGACCGGCCGCTGCCAGATCGTCCGCTTCCTGTGCGCTTAAATCGAACTGGTCTTTCAGCAGCTCAATGAGACGCTCGCCTTCCTGCAGGTCCGCTTTTCCGTCCACGAGGCTTGCATGCACAAGCAGTGCGGCGGTGGCGACACGCATGTCGTGTTCCCGGCTGACCGGCTCTTCTGCGTCAGCAGCCATCTCTTTGAACATTTGAGCAATTTTCTTCAGCATGCCTGTATTTTCCAAATGACCGTTGTCTCACCTTTACACGATGATACTCGAAAGTGTAGCGTTCGGCGCTTTTTTGGGGCTGTGATTTTACAAGTGGGCAGGGGAAATTATGGACGGCACGTCGGACAAGACAATCGTGAATTCCTGGAACGAGTGGGACCCGCTCAAACACGTCATTGTGGGGCGTGCGGACGGCTGTTGTATTCCACCACCGGAACCTGCTCTTGATGCGAAAGTTCCTGAAGATTCCGACATGCGCGGGACATGGGGACCGCGTCCACAGGAAACGGTTGATCGCGCAAATGCGCAGCTTGATCATTTTGTCAGTCTTCTTGAGGGCCGTGGCATCAAGGTCGACCGTCCGGATGCACTTGATTTCAGTCAGCCCTCGGCAACGCCTGACTGGGAAACCGAATCAATGTTCGGCTGCATGCCGCCGCGCGATGTTCTTTTGACCGTCGGTCCGGAAATACTGGAAGCGACCATGTCTTATCGCTGCCGCTGGTTTGAGTATCTGTGCTACCGCCCGCTGCTGCAGCGCTATTACAATGAAGATCCGAAGATGCGCCACGAGGCGGCGCCCAAACCGCGTCTTACGGATGCGGACTACAGACCGGATTATCTGTCCGAAAGCATTGGTGTTGAGAAACGGCTTGAGTGGGCAGCGGAAAAGTTTTTTGTCACCACCGATGAAGAACCCCTGTTTGACGCAGCGGATGTGTTGCGATTTGGCCGCGACCTTGTTGTCCAGCAC
>JAJFHB010000022.1 GCA_021775795.1 Hyphomicrobiales bacterium
CATCAGAGTTTTGCGCCTGGCGGAGCGCCACCTCCGGCGTCTCTGTGACAAACGCATTGAGGGCCTGCGAGGCCTCGATGGCCGCAATATGTGCCTTGGTCAGTTCAACCGCAGAGAATTCGCGCTTGCGCAGTCCTTCACGAGCATCTGCCAGCGAAATTTCGGTCAGATCAGTCATTTGCCAACTTGCGCCTTGCTATTCAACGACCCGGGGAACCACAAAATAGTGTCCATCAACCTCCGGCGCGTTGCTGACGATATCGTCAGGTTTGCTGCCGTCCGTTACCTCATCGTCCCGTTTCTTCATGTCAAAATCCACGACACTGGTCATGGGCTCCACATTGCTGGTGTCGACTTCGTCCAACTGTTCGACCCAGGCCAGAATTGTGGAGATTTCTGATTCAAGCTTTCCTGCCTCCTCATCCGTAATCTTGATGCGGGCGAGCCTGGCAACGTGCTGGACGGTGGCCTTATCGACGGACATGGCAAGCTCCCTGATGCCTGATTATCAAAGTGAGGATCTTTTTGCCGCAACGCGCTCAACCGCGATGGACAGGGTCGATAGATAGCACCGCTTTGTGGGCGCTGCAACGCCGCGTGAACGTCCTTATCTCGATTATGTGCGGCTGGCCGCCAATGATGTGATCTGCTGCCCATCCTCGTGAAAATTGGCATCGGACAACCATGTTTCGATCCGATTTCTGATCAGTGGCCACTCCACATCCGTAATGGAGTACCAGGCCGTATCACGATTGCGACCCTTGATGATCATGTGTTGTCGAAACACGCCTTCAAACGTGAAGCCCAAGCGGTCGGCTGCACGGCGGGAAGGACCATTGAGCGCATCGCACTTCCACTCAAGACGCCGATATCCCAGGTCCCCAAGAACATATCGCATCATGAGGCATAGAGCTTCGGTGGCCGCTCTGGTTTTCTGAAGGTCTGGTGAGAACCAGATATTGCCGATCTCAGCGCTTCCGTGCGCCGGTTCCATACGAAGGTAACTCGCCATGCCGGCAGGCACATTGTTGTGCCGTCGAACAAACGTAACAAACAGAGGATCGCTACTTGCTTCACAATTGCGCAACCAGCTTTCAAACGCCTGATAGGCCGGGAAAGGGCCATACCCCATATACGTCCACAGGGTTTCGGACTGGTCGCCATCTGCAAATGAGCGATAAAGCTGTGGTCCGTGCCGTTTCACAGAAACAGGCATCACAGATACAAACCTGCCAAAAAGGGTTCGCGCATCTGGTGCCCTCCCGTTCGGCAATTGCTCTACCGGTGGGCCAACTTCAAACATTTCGCCCGCCGCTTGCGTGGGCTTCGTCATGCATCAAAACTACCGTTCACTTCCAGTGCCTTTACGCGGTCGCCCTGATCACCCAGAGCTGAAATGAAAGCGCCAGCGTCAGCATCGATGATCGGAAATGTTCCGTAGTGACAGGGAATGATCGTCGAGAAATCAAAATACCTGCGGCACGATAGCGCCGCCCGGTCAGCGCCCATTGTGAAACGGTCTCCGATCGGCACAATACCGATGGCAGGACTATGAAGTTCGTTGATCAGCGCCATGTCACCGAAAATGTCTGTATCGCCCATGTGATAGAGAACCGGGCCGTCTTTCGGAGTGATGACAAGGCCGCAAGGATTGCCAAGATAGGTAATGCCTCCGTCTGCCATCGTTGCGGAAGAATGATCGGCACGAACAAAAGTGACAGAAAATCCATCATCGTGGATGCAGCCCCCCATATTTGTCGGCTCAATTGCCTCCACACCTTTGCCTTTGAGATACATGCAGATCTCGAACACTGCCACGAGTTTGGCACCGGTAGCTTTGCAGATTTCCGCGGTATCGCCGATATGGTCATCATGGCCATGGGTCAGGCAGACGTGCGTGGCTCCAGCGGAGGCCTCAGCGACAGTGCCGTTGTAGACAGGATTTCCACTCAAGAACGGGTCAATCAGTATGACGCTGCTTCCTGTTTCGACACGAAAGGCGGAATGTCCGAACCAAGTAATTTTCATGTGTTTCCTCTTTAGTACATTGAGACCCATGGTTCACGCAGCGAGCATAATGGCATAATGCTGGACCGGCCACCTGCAATGAAGTGAAAGCCACCAAGTGAGATGACAACATCTGATATTCCTTTGGAAGACCTGAAGCCTCACCTGGCAGGTGGGCGGCGTGCCGTAGGACTTGACCTTGGCAGCAAGACAATTGGCATCGCCATTTCAGATATTACGGCACGCGTGGCAAACCCGCTGAAGACCATCCGCCGCCGCAAGTTCACCCAGGATGCGGAAGAGCTCTTGCAGATCTGCGAGGCTGAAAATGCCGGTGCGCTCATCATTGGGCTGCCCCTCAACATGAATGGAACCGAGGGTCCTCGGGTTCAATCAACCCGCGCGTTTGTGCGAAACCTGAGAAAGCACACGGAAATCGCGATCAGTTACTGGGATGAGCGTCTTTCAACGGCTGCCGTGACGCGGACCCTGCTGGAAGCAGACACCAGCCGGAAAAAGCGGGCCGAAGTGGTCGATATGCTTGCCGCAGCCTACATCCTGCAGGGCGCACTCGACCGCCTTTCATCAATGGATGATGCGGACTGAGTAATGAGCGCAAGTATCTCAGCCTTGCTTCCTGTCTTTTTGACCATCTTCGCCGGTGTTGCTCTCTATCGCACTAAACTGGTGGGTGACGAGATGTGGTCGGTGTTGGAGCATGTCTGTTATTTTGTTCTCTTCCCTGCCCTGATGTTTCAAAAAATCGCTGTGGCCGACCTTGCCGATGCGCCTGTGTTCCGCATGGGCGGTGCCATGTTGCTCGCCATCGCAACTATGGCAATCATCCTGCTGCTCTTGCGCATCAGACTAATGACCCGCTTCACCCTCACAGGTGCCGGGTTCACCAGCGTCTTTCAGGGCTCAACCCGATGGCACTCGTTCATTGCACTGTCGATCATTTCCGTGCTGCACGGAGAGGAAGGCCTGACGCTTGCGGCCATTGGCATGGCTGCGATGATACCCGTACTTAATATTACCAACGTGGTTGTCATCTCGATTTACGCAGAAGGCAGCCGTCCCACAGCGATGCAGATCGTCCGGCTGGTTGTTCGAAATCCGCTGGTACTCGCCTGTGTGGCGGGCATCTTGTGGAACAGTTCTGGAGTGGTGATGCCGCAAGCGGTCAGCGAAAGCCTCGACCTTATTGGTTCCGGCGCTCTCGGCATTGGCCTGCTCACCGTCGGCGCCGGCCTGAGACCAAAGACAGCCTTGGTCGAAATTGCGCCTGTCACTTTGTCCACGTGCCTTCGGCTCATAGGCATGCCGCTCTTTATGTTTGGCTGGGCCACACTTCTCGGCGTTGAGGGGCTTGCATTGGCTGTTGTTGTGATTTGCGGGGCGGTGCCAACTGCGAGTGCCTCCTACATCCTGGCACGGCAACTGGGCGGTGATTCCGTTTTGATGGCGAATATCATTACGGTTCAGGTCGCTGCGGCCAGTGTCACACTACCCCTGATGATCTGGCTTTTGTCCTGAGTTCTCTTTCACTCATTTGCCAAATCTATTCACACTGATCACGCGATCTAGATTGTGACTACACACAACGTCGCCGGGTCGTGATGGGGAGTGAATTTTCATTCGTTGCCAGTGGGTTCAATATGCACTTCAAACCCACAAACTGAATGAACCAACGCGCCATGAAGCAAGGCCCAGTAATCAGGCGGCTGCGGCGCAGCCGTTTTGCATTGACGCTAACAGCGTTGCCGATCCTGACAATATTGATGGGTATGTCCACACTCGTACCAGTCTCGGCACAGGAAGGCATTGTCGACCGGGACGAGGATGCAAACGTGATTGCCGATGATAGCGAACCCACTCATCCGCAAGATCCAGATGGACCCAGGTGGCATTTTCGAACCGATGACATGGGCAACGTCTCGGACACAGAAGCTGCTGAAATCTACGGGATACTGCGCGATCAGATGTGGGAGGGTTACGCGGCTTCGCGCCTCGAAGCTGCACAGGCATACCAGAATTGGGAACGGTACAATTCAGTGCCGTTTCGCAGTGTGACCCACGGCCAGCGATACGTGAACAATTACGCAAACAACACTGCTCGCAACTACGGGCTGTACGAAGAAGCAGGACCGATGCCCGAGGGAGCAATCATTGCGAAAGACAGTTTCACTGTACTTCAGGACGGCTCCGTCACGCCGGGCGCCCTCTTCCTCATGGAAAAGATGCCCTCCGGGTTCAACCGGACCAGTGGTGATTGGCGTTACACGATGCTGCTGCCCGATGGCAGCCTGTACGGCACAACCAATGGCATTCACACAGAACGGGTGGACTTTTGCATATCCTGCCACCTGGCAGCCGAAGAACAGGATCATCTCCATTTCCTGCCGGAGCAATACCGGATCCGCTGAGCGTTTCGTTTCAATCATTCAATACCGGGTTTCAATTGTATCGCGAGGGTTGAGCCCTCAGCGAGGGCGCCCAT
>JAJFHB010000211.1 GCA_021775795.1 Hyphomicrobiales bacterium
AGCGTGAGTGCCGCCGCGCCGCCATCCAGAATTTCACCGATATGATCTTCAATCGCCTGCGGCATCAATTCGAGTTTGCCGTGGTCGAAATAGCAATCGCCGTAATCAACGACGGCGAGGAGGTCGAGCGGATTGAAGTCCCAGTTATAGGGTTGGCTCCAGGCAATTTCGCTCGATTCCTGCCGAATGGCCCGCGGCCCAAACCGCGTACCCGGCCGGTTTGTGGTTGCCGTATCGACCGGCACGCCAGTGACGGCCACATCGATGCCTTCCAAATCGCGTGTGTATTTCCGGCGCATGAAACTGAGTGCTCCCGAATACGTCGGCTCAGGATAAAGGCCATAGGGGTCTTTGCGTCTAAACGCCTGATCTATGTGAGGGCCTGCATCCTCTGAGTCACCATTTTCCGGATTGTTGTTAGCCACGTGACACCTGTTTGTTTGATCGCGATTGAAAGAGTTTGTGAAAGATTTATCCGCAGGGTTGCTGATTGATAATTCTGCCGGCGTCATTGTCGTCACTGAAACGTGTTTGCTTACAAGTTTCAGCGTCATTTGCTGACCATTCTATACGCAAATTCAATATGAGTGCACCGTTGTTCTGCCACACATACTCATTCACGATGCGACCTCCCTGTGGGGGCTCTTCATAGGTTCTCACCACTTTGCGCTGTGTATCAAAATCAGGCCAGGAGTGATCGTTGAGTGCCTGGTTTGCCGTGAACTGCCCGCTTTCATCATCAAACAGAAAGAAGTCATAACCGGCGTCGTTTCCGTTTGCGCTGCGCATGACAGCGAGATCATTGTGGCCATCAAAATTCATGTCCCGATACAAGACGCCGACAGTTTCAAGATCAATGAGCGGTCGCGCCGAGACAGCGATTGTCTGGAAGGGTTGATCCTCGCCGCTCCATTTGAGACGTACCTCACGGACAAAGTTGGGAGCGCTGCCCAGGTAGATTATGGAAATGCTGCCGGGCCGGCCACCGGCAGGGCCCGTGCAGGTGGCAAGAACATCGTCTCCCTGAGGCTGAGCAATGTCGCAGGAGAGATTTTCAGCTGCAAAGGTTGCCCGCGCCGCATCGCTGTTTGACGCGATACACAGAGCCATGACTGCTGCGGCGGAGATCGGCTTCAACAGTGCTCGCATCATGGCTCTGATCATACCGGGCCTCCCGGCCTTCATCATTCAGGCTCTGTTGTGTTTCACCGGTGAAGCCAGGAGCCAATTTCTGCGCCGTTTCTGCTCTGAACGAAAGCCTGCACGTAGCGGATCGTATGAACATCGAAGCATATGAGAATCCAGGCAGCCATCGCCAAATAGCCGTAGTCCGGTGCACCGAGCAGCATGGCAACGCTCAGGATCAGCAGGTTTGGATTACGCCTTGCGGTGATCAGCCTGAACGAGCTGTCAAACTCCTGCCAGACATGGACCTTCAGCCTGAAAGTGGAGATGAACGCCTGCTCAATCAGCTTGCCGGCAAGGTGGCCGCCAAGCACCGCCCAGACGGCCCACGCGATCCACTGATCAGAGTGATCCGCCAGTCCGATCCACCACGCCAGCCACCAAATCGGTGGAGCCACAAGGTCAAGGCCATGATCAAATACATTGCCCCACTTTGATGATGTCAGGGTGACCCGGGCAAGCTTGCCGTCCACCGTATCCAGCAATGCCATGGCCCAGGCACACAACAGGCCGGGCACAAATTGCCCCTGATAGAAAAAATAGGCGGTCAGAATGGAGAGCACGAGACCGACCGCTGTTATCTGATTGGGAGAAACACGCAGGGAAGCCATCACGCGGGTAATGGGGTAGGCGATCCGTGGCCAGGCATATTTGGTGACGATGTCGGTGACGCCTTTGTAAGACGCATCGAATGTCAGCCAGTGGACCTGCGAGGCATTTTCGGCTGACAACAGTGTCGCGATCGGCCGGGAGCGCTTGCGCAGGGTATCATTGTAGTGCGCGCCCAGATCCTCAGGCTGTACCGGAACCAGGCCGGCGTCTTCAATGTCGCGCAGAAAAACATGGTCTGCGCCCATGAAACGGGAGGCAGCACCGACAGTTTTTTGCGTGGCACTTGCGGCAAGCGCTGTAAACCCGCGCTCCAACGGCACCACCAGCAAGCTGTTGTCCTGTGCCTTTACGGCTTGCAGTAATTTTTCATCGACAACAGCATCTGCACGCAGAAGGAAAACATTTGCTTCGAAGGTCGTTGGATCGCCCGCAATAACGACATCGTCAAAGCCCAGCCGCCTCAACTGGCGCTCCGCGCGTTCGGTGCCGGTCATACCCCAGACCTTGGTGTCACTCAGACCTGTGAGAAATGCCGTTACGCCTTCAATCGCCATTGCCTCTACAGGTAGCCACGTTGGCACCCATGCCCTTCAATTGTAAATGCCGCACCCCGTTCAACGGGGCCGCAATGAAATCGCGACCACCCGACTCCGGGGCGCCGCTGTGCTGCCGATGTCGTTCTGGAGAATGTGCCGCCGCTTCTTCAGACGCCTTCTTAAATGCTACCCCATCCAGGATCAGGTCCTGAAGTGAGTGTCGTATTCGTCTACTATGATAAGGACAGCGGGGCAACGTGCGATGCTTTCAATTGCCATCTCTTTGTTGCCTTGCGATCAAGATCCAGTGTAGCGCTTCGAGAATTGCTGACAGCCGCAAAGGGCAGAACGACCATGAAGGGCACGGCCACCATAATTGCCGCTATCGTGCTGTTGTTTCTGATTTTTTTATCAAGAGATGATCTGACGATGGCAGCCGCCGTTGTCGGTATCCTCAGCCTTTCTGCCATTACCCTTCTCGTGGCTTACTTTCAAACAAGCGCGCGAAAAAGCGAGGCACCTGTCGTCGAGCCGCTGCCGGTGACTTTTTCTGATGTGCTCAGACCCACGATTGCAGCCCTTCCGGACCCGACTGTTGTCATCGATCAGAGCGGTGACATTGTTTGCTGGAACGCCGGTGCAGCTTTGGTGTTTGATGCCCTGAGTGTGGATAAACCTTTGTCCAGCGCGGTGCGTTCGCCGGTGCTGCTCGAGGCTCTGCAGGAAGCCATTCGAACACAACAACCAGCGCGCATTGACTACGAGCAAC
>JAJFHB010000212.1 GCA_021775795.1 Hyphomicrobiales bacterium
TGGTCTCGAAGCCTGCGGGCACGTGGGTCACCCACGTCGCCATGGTCGGCATTGCCCAGCCGCCATCGTTGGGGTTTGCATAGCGCAATGTCGTCGCAACATGGACATCGGGATCTTCTCCGAGACCGGCCTGCAGCAGAGCTTCACGTGTGCGGTCGTAGGGGTAATTGAAAATCGGTGATGTCAGGCCGTAACGATCAAGCGGTTCGACCGGCATCAAGCCGGAGCCAAACCGTGCCATCGAATCTCCTTCAGGGCGCGTCAGCGTATGGCGGGTATCATTGTATCCTTCACCAAACACAGCCTCGAAGAAAGCCACCATGGGGATATCCAGACCGTCAAGCCAGACGACGGGATCTGTCCCCTCGTTGCCGTGGTCATGATAGGCCCAGGCAGGCGTGATAACGAAATCGCCCTTGCGCATGGTCGTGCGCTCGCCGCCAACAGAGGTAAAGCCACCCTCCCCTTCAATCATGAAACGCAAAGCAGACGGTGTGTGACGATGGGCAGGTGCGGTCTCACCCGGCAATATCAATTGCACACCGGCGTTGAGCGTCGCAGTGGCCTTGGACTGACCGACAAGAGACGGGTTTTCCAACACCAGCACCCGGCGTTCAGCCTCTTCCGCTGTGAGCAAGCCACCAGACTCAAGGAGAAGCGGGCGAATGTCTGCATAGCGCCAGCGAAATGCGGAAGCCTTGGATTTCGGCTCTGGCGGAACCAGGTCCTTCAGCACTTCCCAAAGCGGTGCGAGATTTCCCGGACGCAAGCGCTCATAGAATTCTTCCCGTTCTGCGGTCTGGGCGGGCGTCGGGCTGGCATCCATGGCGGCACCTCGTTGTCACATGAAGGTAATTTAGTTCGCAACACTAACTAAATTGATGGTTCCACGCAATAATCGGTGTGCGGTCAGTGTGATGATGTGGTGGGCCTTCAGGCTGTCTCGAGAGTATCCTGCACTTCGCGGCTGTGCTGCGCCTGAGCCGCCTGCACCAGCGCCAACGCCTCGAGGATGACCTCTGTACCGGCACCCGCCTTGTGGGCGTGGTCGCTGAAATGACGGCGCCACAATTTGGCGCCAGGCACCTGATGGTAAAGTCCCATAATATGGCGCGTGATGTGGTTGAGGCGGGCACCTGCCGCCAGCTTCCGCTCCACATAGGGGAGCAGGCGCTCAACAATATCGTCGCGGCTGGACGGCAGCCCAACTTCCGCGAAGATGCGGCTGTCCACTTCATTCAGAATGTAGGGGTTCTGGTAGGCGGCACGCCCCAGCATGACACCATCCACGTGGGCAAGATGGGCATCGCATTGATCAAGATCTGCGATCCCACCGTTGATGATAATCTCAAGCTCAGGTCTTTGCTGTTTCAGGCGATAGACCAGCGCGTAGTTCAGCGGTGGAATGTCCCTGTTTTCCTTCGGGCTCAATCCTGCCAGCCAGGCTTTGCGGGCATGCACGATGAAAGTCGAACAGCCAGCGCTTGAGACATGATCGACAAAATGCGCAAGCGCCTCTTCCTCGTCCTGATCATCAATGCCGATGCGACACTTGACGGTGACCGGCACGCTGACAGCGTTGCGCATCTCGTTGACGCAGGTGGCAACAAGCTCTGGCTCAGCCATGAGGCAGGCACCGAAGCGGCCGGACTGCACTCTGTCCGAGGGGCAGCCGACATTGAGATTGATCTCGTCGTAGCCGAAGCCCTCGCCAATCCGTGCTGCTTCCGCCAGTTTTGCGGGATCAGAGCCGCCAAGCTGGAGAGCAATTGGATGTTCGGCTGCATCAAAACCGATGAGCTTTTCACGATCCCCAAAGATGACCGCAAGGGCAGTCACCATTTCCGTATAGAGAAAAGCGCGGCTCGAAATCAGGCGCAGAAAAAACCGATCATGACGGTCGGTCCAATCCATCATCGGAGCGACGCAGAACGCGTGTGAATGCTGCTTCGGCACTTCAGTTAAAGCCTCAAAAATTCAAAAGCGGCTAGCCCTGCCCTTCATGATGATAGGCGCCGGGGAAAAGATTCCGGCGGGCATCTTCTTCAGCGTCCATGCGAAACTGGAAACGTTGCATCAAGGCTTCAACACGCCCAACCGCGGGCCGCGCATCAATCGACGCTATCAGGCGTTTGACGTTGCTAAAACCATCGTAAACCTCCTCGCCCATGACGCGAGGTGCAAAGCGCGCCCAGCCCCATAGCGCCATATCGACAATGGTGTAGCTGTCACCCACGAGCCATTCACGTTGGCTCAACCTGTCATCAAGGACGCCGTAGTGGCGTTCTGCCTCGTGCTGGTATCGCTTGATGGCATAGTCGAGTTGTTCGCGGGCATGCAGCTTGAAATGCACAGCCTGCCCCGAATAGGGGCCAATTCCGGTGGCCACAAACATAAGCCAGGAGAGCAGTTCGGCACGCAGGGGTGCTGTGTCATTCGGCAGGAAGCTGCCGGTTTTCTCCGCGAGGTAAAGCAATATGGCATTACTGTCGAAAACGGCGGTGTCGCCATCCAACAACGCAGGCGCCTTGGCATTGGGATTGATCGCGAGGAACTCGGGCTTGTGCTGATCACCGATACGCGTTTCGACCGGCACCGCCTCGTACTCAAGCTCAGCCTCCTCGAGAAAGAGTGCGACCTTGTGCGGGTTCGGACCCGAATTGTAATAGAACTTGAGCATCTTCAAATCTTTCTCAAAAAACCGCATGGCGTGAAAGGGAACGGAAGGTGGCGGCGCGGGACGCGTTGCCCTTCGGTTAGCATACAACTCTGCGCGTTCTCAAGCGTATCAGGAAACGGTGGGGGCAGCAGCGGTCAACCCGAAGTGCAATTTACCTCAGAGTGGGCGGCGCCCTTCAAAGAGATCGAAGTCTGCCAGGATCAGCCCGATGATAAAGTCGGCGAAGAGCCGGACACGATAAACGCTCCGGATGTCGCGAGGGTACAATATCCAGAGATCAAGTTTGGGATCCAGAATTGTGCCCGCCTGAGCGCGGCGCAGACCTTCGTCACGATCAGCCACATAACAGGGCAGCAGAGCAACACCCAGGCCGCTACGCACCATCGATTGCATCGCCGCCATGCTGTCCACCTGGTGCTTGAACCGGCTTTCCGGCGGTCTCGTGCCAGCAAAAATCTGGTCGTAGGTATCATCGGGCATGCCGATCCAGTCCCATTCCGCCTGGTTGTCGGCGGTGAACCTGTCCCCTCCCGGGCCGCGGGCTGCATAGGCGCTGTACACCACTGAGGCCAGACGCCTGCCGGCGAGCGTCTCCGGCGGGCTCCTGGTGAAGCGAACTGCCAGATCCGCATCATTGCGACTGAGGCTCAATGCCGAGCGGGTACATATGACACTCAAATCGATGCCGGGGTTCTGACCCAGGAAGCCCCACAGGTGTGGAGACAGGTAGCCGTTGAGAAAATTCTCGGTGCAGGTGATGCGCAACCCGCCGGTCAGGTCCTGATCCTTGCCGTAAATCTTACGATTGGCTTCGGCCAGTTCCCCCTCGACCCGCTGCACGGTTTCGAACAGATCCATGCCCACAGCGGTGAGTTCGTATCCGTTCTGCGTGCGATCAAAAAGCCGGACCTTGAGTTTGGTTTCCAGCGCCTCCAGGCGTCTTGACACTGTCGGCTGACTGACGCCGAGGGTCCTGCCCGCCGCTGTCAGGGAGCGCTCCCGGGCAATAGCGAGAAAAAAGCGATGATCATCCCAATTGGTAGCCATTCATAATTGTATAGCAACTATGTAAATCTTGCTATGGCGCTTCAGAAATTTTGAGTATTTACTTCATGAGACAGGCAGTCGATGACGCAACGGAGCCGCAAGATGAACATCGCCACAAAGTTTGGCCCCCCCATGGTCTCCACCCTCGAAGACAGTTT
>JAJFHB010000213.1 GCA_021775795.1 Hyphomicrobiales bacterium
ACGGCCCAGTTCAAAATCTCGATCTGCATACCTGGAACAGCGCGCGCAAATTGCCGGCGGTACTCGGCTTCGAAGGCCCGGGTCAACCCGTCAGTGTCCCCGGCTTCCAGGCTGCGGTCGGGCAGGGCAATCTCGATCTCATGTCCCTGTCCCCGGTACCGCATGAAGCCGACCCGCCGCACCGTGAGATTGCCTGCAGGGGCTCCGGCGCGAACCACAGCTTCGGCTTCTGAAATCATGGCCGTGAACAGATCATTGATGCTTGCGACGTCGAGTTCCGCGAGCAGCATGTACCGGCTTTTTACAATCTCGAAGGAAACCGGTGCGAACAGAAAACCAACAGCTGAGCCAACGCCTGGATCACGCGGTACAATTATCCTCGAGACGCCACTGCGGCGGGCAACCCTTGTGGCATGCAGGGGACCATTGCCGCCAAATGCGATCATGGTCCGTTCAGACAGATCCTTGCCGGATTCAACGGCGTGAATTCGGGCAGCGCTTGCCATATTTTCATCAACGATCTGACTGACGCCATCCGCGGCCTCGACGGCAGTGAGGCTTAACGTGGCACCCACATGCCGGCTCAAGGCTTCGCGTGCCGCGGCTTCGTCAATTGAAAGCCGGCCCTCCGCATAAGTTCCTGGCTCGATCAGTCCCAGGGCGATATCGGCATCGGTGACGGTGGCCTCTGTACCACCTTTACCGAACGCTGCAGGCCCGGGCTCGCTGCCAGCGCTTTTCGGTCCAACGGTCAATCGCCCGAGGCGGTCAACTCCCGCGATCGATCCACCGCCGGCACCAATTTCGATCATCTCGACGACGGGAATGCGAACCGGCATGCCGCTGCCCTTGATGAAGCGGGCGGCACGGGAAATTTCAAAACGCCGGGCTGTTTGGGGTCTGTGATCGTCGATGAGACAAAGCTTTGCCGTGGTGCCACCCATGTCGAATGACAGCACCTGATCGGCACCACATTGCTCTGCGATCCGCGCCGCCAGAATGGCACCGCCGGCCGGCCCCGATTCGACGAGCCGGATGGGAAATCGCGAGGCAGTTTCGATTGTCGTCATGCCGCCGCCCGCGGTCATCATCAATATGGGACACTGAAGCCCCTCTTCGGCGAAAGCCTTGGCAAATTTCGTGAGGTAGCTCGCCATCAAAGGCTGCACATAGGCGTTGGCGATGGTGGTGCACAGGCGCTCGAACTCACCAGCCTCGGGGCTTACATCGCTGGACAGGGACAATGTCAGGTCCGGAGCCTTTGCAAGCAACAGGTCGCGCAGACGGTGTTCATGGGCCGGGTTGGCATAGGCGTGCAGAAGGCAGATGGCGATGGCGTCCGCTGCGCTTGTGTGAATTTCAGCGATGAGGTCGTCGATGGCAGTTTCATCGAGGGCCTCCAGCACACAGCCCTGCGCCGACATACGTTCCGGCACCGTGAAGCTGTTTGATCGCGACACCAACAGATCCGGCTTCTCAATGTCGATGTCATACTGGCTGTATCGGCGTTCATAGGCGATTTCGAGAATGTCCCTGAAGCCGCGGGTCGTAACCGTTGCAACCTGTGCGCCCCGCTGTTCGATCAGGGCGTTTGTTGCAAGGGTGGTTCCATGAATGAACACAGCAACATTATTGAGGGAGACACCGGCTGTACTGATACAGCGTCTGACGCCATCAAGCGCGCCAAGGGTTGGATTGGCGGGAATGGTAAGTGTCTTTGTGGTGGCAAGCACGCTCGCTGTGCCGCGCATCAAGACAGTGTCAGTGAATGTGCCGCCAATATCCACGGCAAGACGCAGGAGTTGAGTGTTGGTCATGAGCAGGCTTTGCAGGTCTGAATCGGAATGCAGCGAAACGTTCGTGACGATGACAGGGTCGTCACAACAGGGGCCACGGGCCCCTTAAAACGTGACTTCAGACAACGAGATCGCAGCCGGTGGCGCGGCGTCCCAGACAATTTTGCTGCAGGTCAAAGGCCATGATTAAATTGTGCCCGGAGTTCAGATCCTGAGATGGGGGCGAGAAATCTCCGCCCATCATCTGAATGATGCACATCTCGTGCCTCTCAGACAATATGCATTTTTTTCATTGAAGCATTGTTCCAGTGCGTGCGGTAACCGCCTGATCAGGCGCGGCGCGGTCAGACCGCTTCCGAGAAGAGATGAAACGGTCTAGCGTTCGGTTCTGGGTAGAGTGCCGGCCCATTTCAAAAAGGAGGACGTTCATGGTCAAGGGCTACTGGATTGTGCATATCACGGTGACGGACCCGAACAACTATCCCCAATATATTGCAGCCGATGCGATTGCTTTCGAGAAGTTCGACGCCCGGTTTCTGGTGCGGGGAGGCGAGTATGAAGCTGTTGAGGGCGCGGCGCGTGAGCGTCACGTGGTAATCGAATTTGAAAGCTACGAGCAGGCGCTTGCCTGTTATCGTTCGCCCGAATACCAGACGGCAGCAAAACTACGGCAGGCCTTCGCGGAATCGGAAGTGCTTATCGTCAAGGGAACGTAGGACCCGAGAGTTAATCCCCAGGGCTTGCACCGCGAACATCGGTGTCTCTAAAGTCGGCTTGGAGGAGCCCGCCATGCAAACGAGCGATGATCTTGCGCAAAATCTGCACTACCTTGCAGGGCATTACCGCTCGGTTGCCGAGGTCTGCCGCCGCATTGGCATAAACCGGCAACAATTCAACAAATACCTGAGTGGCAGCACCATTCCCTCAATGCATAATTTCCAACGCATCGCTGATTTCTTCGGTGTCGAGGAAGGCGAATTACTGCTGCCGCATGTGGAGTTTCTCAAGCTGGTTGCGCGACGTCCGGTGGGGATGGATGTGCCGGAGCCTCTGCGGGCATTCCTGCATAATTCACGGCGCAGTTTGGCGGACTCCAGAGTGGCAATGGAACGATACTGTGGCCTCTACCACGCCTATTTTCTGTCTCCTGCCTGGCCCAAGGGCATCCTGTGTACGCTTTACTCCATCTCCGGTGATGAAACATTGACCTACGTGAAGTCAATCGAACGCCTGGCATGGACACACAAGAGCAATCAGGAACCTTTTGTGCATAAATACCAGGGGGTCGCCTTGCTCGACAGCAACAGACTTTACCTGTTCGAATGCCAGCCGCTGCTCACAAGCATGTATGCGACAACCATACTCTATCCTTCCAACCGGAACCGGGTGACGAGCCTCAACGGGCTGGTCACGAGTGTTACCGGAGGCGTCAGCCGCAAACCGTTTGCGTCACGAATTGTTTTTGAGCGCGTTGCCGACCAGAGTGATTTTCGCACGGCTCTTGAGCGCTGTGGTGTTTTCCGGTTCGACAGCGACGAAATCGATGCAGAGATCAAGGACCGCATCGACAATACGGTATCTGGACAAAGTGGTGTGCTGACTGCGATTGAATATTAGACCGTGCGCCAGCAAACACTACCTATGACGTCACTCCGGTACACGTCCGATTGGCACCCAACTTAAGGCGTTCTCGTGTGTGGCGAGGCACGGGGAATATTTGCCGCTAACGGCCAATCAGACACCGGACAATCCATTTTGCGCTTATGCTGCTTTTTGCTTTCACAAAGCCGCTCAACCCTACAGAACGTGCGTCATGAGTAGATAGTCCCCGCCATAGCGAATTTTATCATGCCCAACGACTGGTTGGCGTGTGCGCTCCTTATATCCAAGCGATTCATAAAGCCTGACTGCACCCTGGTTCTCCGCGAAAACATTGAGGCTTGTTTCTGTGAAGCCTTTGGCTTTTGCAATTGACTCCGCCTCAGCAATGAGGCGTTGGCCAATGCCGGAGCCTCGAAACTCAGGGTAAACTGCTACTGCCAGGATGTAATAGCTACCCTCGGCGTGCATATGTTCGAATGGTTCATACAGATACAGGCGATCACTGGGCACAAGCGGGTCGGCTGGGTCCTCTCCCATAGCATCCATTGGAAACGCGTGTATTGAACCCAGCACCCTTTCTTCATTCTCGGCAACCGAGCAGTTCGCAAAAGTCGTCGCCACGTTCGGACGTGAGAACAGATGCTCGATAATCAGATTCGTTGTGCGCCCTGGGATGACACCTTCATAAACAGCCTCACCCAAGCCGCCCGTGGCTTCCATGAAGGCGCAGGCCAGATGAGGGATGTCAGCGATTTGTGCGGGTCTTATTGAAATGCTCATGCTGGCTGATTCTCTGTTTTCACTATTCATTGTGGTCCGGTTGGATCGGAACTCTATCTTGGCGCTGGATAGCGATCAAATATGAACTCGTTGAGCCACAAGTCCGCCAATAGGATGGACCGGCTGATCCATTGGAGCCAACCGGTTAGCCCGCCGCCATCTGGCTGTGGTTGCGCACGTATGAGGTCACTTTCCAGACCTCCTTCATTCCAGGCGTGAAAAGATTCAGATTGAACGTGTGACG
>JAJFHB010000214.1 GCA_021775795.1 Hyphomicrobiales bacterium
GGCACCGGATCCGGGAATGTCCACACCACAGCGCGAGCCTTGGCGTTACCGAACGGAGCGCAACCGTGGGCGATCGCCACGCGCTGGATACCGCCTGAAAGGTCAGTTTTCCAGTTTGCGTTTTCACCTGCGTTTGCGTCGATCGATGCACGCTCATCTGCCGTCAGGTCGCCATCCCAGCCGAGCTTGGTAAGACCGGCCAAGGTGAACTCAGGATATCCGTCCTGAATTTCAGAACCCACGGGATACGAGCCTTCTGCGAGCATGTTTGCTCCGCCCCAATCGTCCGGTGCTTTGACACCGAAACGGGCACGGAAACAAAGTCCGCCCTCTGCGACCGGCATTGACGGATCGTAGAGGTTGGGCGTGCCCGGGTGACCCATTTCAGGGGTGCCCCAGCATGGCCATGGCAGACCATAATACTCGCCGTCACAAGGACCACCGTTTGCCAACAGTGTGGTGCGGTCGAACGTGTGCTGATTGGCCATATGAAGCCGCAAACGCTCTGGTGACTGGCCGGTGTAGCCAATCGTCCACATGCCACCATTGAACTCGCGGGTGATGTCCTCAATGAGAGGCTCACCTTCATCCGAAACAGATATCTGCTTAAACATCTCTTCGGCGAAGCCGAGTTTCACAGCGAACTTGTGCATGATGGTGTGGTCAGGAAGCGACTCGAAGAGAGGCGCAACAACCGGATCACGCCACTGCAGCGAGCGGTTGGACGCGGTTACGGAACCATAGGTTTCGAACTGCGTCGACGCCGGCAGCAGATAGACACCATCGGTGCGACCATGCATGACAGCCGTTGCGGTTGGATATGGATCGATGACAACCAGAAGATCAAGCTTCTGCATTGCCTCTTGCATTTCCGGACCGCGGGTCTGCGAGTTCGGGGCGTGTCCCCAGAAGACCATGGCGCGAAGTTTGTCATTCTGGTCCATCTGATCCGTCGGCGTGAGAACGCCATCGATCCAGCGTGAAACCGGAATGCCCTTCGACTGCATCATCTCCTCAGATGCAAACCGGCTGAGCAGGTAGTCGTATTCGACACCCCAGACACGTGCCCAGTGCATCCACGAACCCTTCTTGAGCCCGTAGTAGCCCGGCAGTGAATGGGACAGAACGCACATGTCTGTTGCGCCCTGCACGTTGTCGTGGCCGCGGAATATGTTGGTACCGCCACCGGACTTGCCCATGTTGCCGAGTGCCCGCTGCAGGATGCAGTAGGCACGCGTGTTGTTGTTGCCGTTTGCGTGCTGCGTGCCACCCATGCACCAGATCACCGTACCCGGCTTGTTCTGGGCCATGGACCGCGCCACACGACGCAACTGGCTTTCAGGCACGCCGGTTACCCGCTCGACTTCTTCCGGGTTCCAGGCATCAACTTCTTCACGGATGTATTCCATCCCCCAAACGCGCTGGCGGATAAATTCGGTATCCTCCCAGTTGTTTTCGAAGATGTGCCAGAGAATGCCCCAGATCAGCGCCACGTCAGTACCCGGACGGAACCGGACATATTCTGTGGCATGAGCTGCGGTACGCGTGAAACGAGGATCAAGAACGATCAGGTCTGCGTTGTTCTCTTCCTTCGCCTTCATCAGGTGAAGTAATGACACCGGGTGCGCTTCGGCGGGATTGCCACCGATCAGAAAAATCGCACGCGAATTGTGAATGTCATTGTACGAGTTTGTCATCGCACCATAGCCCCAGGTGTTTGCAACACCTGCAACCGTGGTTGAGTGACATATACGCGCCTGATGGTCACCGTTGTTGGAGCCCCAGAAGGCGTAGAGCTTGCGGAACAGGTAGGACTGTTCGTTATTGAACTTGGCAGAACCAAGCCAATAAACCGAATCCGGCCCGGACGCCTCGCGGATGCGCAACATCTCGTCGCCAATCTCTTCGATGGCGTCGTCCCAAGACATGCGCTCCCATCGACCGTTCACCAGTTTGGTCGGGTATTTCAGGCGACGCTCACCGTGCGCGTGCTCCCGCACCGCTGCACCCTTTGCGCAATGCGCACCAAGGTTAAATGGGCTATCAAAGCCGGGCTCTTGCCCAACCCAGACACCGCCTGCCACTTCAGCCAAAACTGTACAGCCGACCGAACAGTGCGTGCAGACCGACTTAATGATCTCCACGTTTTCGTCGCCCTCAGCAGCCGCCGCTTTCTGAACCATTCCACCCTTAAGCGTTGCAGCAGCCGTAAGGCCACCCACCGCAAGGCCGGATCGTTTCAGGAACGTACGCCTGTCGATTGCTCCACCGGTCAGTTCCGTTAGGGCCGATGACAAACGGGGGCCTATCGCCACCCCGTCGGTCTTCTTCCTAAGCATTTCACTCTCCTCGATTAATGTCGGTCCCTTTTTGCGGGACTTCCAATGTTACGATTGGTTTCCACGTTGCAGATGCACGCCGATACCAGGTTCAGCAGTTCCAATTAGAATGCTGCGAGCTCGTAGTAAGTCTTCACGTGCTCGGTTTCCTGATAGCCAGCGGACGTCTTCGACGTAGTTACCTTCGCCTCCGCAGTATCCTGTCCCAAAGCCACAGCTGTACCGCCTGCAATGGCGCCAACTCCGGCCAGTTTCAGGAACTCACGGC
>JAJFHB010000215.1 GCA_021775795.1 Hyphomicrobiales bacterium
CAAGAATAGTCTCCATCCATTTTTCCATCTGCCTCCAACGCGCCAGGCGGCCGGTGAGAAAGGGATGAAGGATCGGCATCCAGAAACCGCCTGCTTCATACTGCGCATCGAACTCTTCAAAGAAAGCCTGGAGACCAATGGATGGAGCCCGAACAGGCATCAGATATCCAATTTCCTCATAATGCGCGAAAGGGGGCCAGTCGTCCGTGCCCCAGTGCACGGGCATTTCATAAAGCTCTCCCGCAGCGGTGCGCATCAGGTAAGGGATGTCGTCGGCCATCAGTGAGCTGTCATAGAGAAATTCGTGCTCGACGAGCAAGTCGATGACAGTCTGATTGATGTTGTAAACCGGGGCGCGGTAGCCGCGTGGCTTTTTGCCGGTGGCTTTGATGTGGGCTTCCTGCGCCTGTTCAAACCAGTACGCCTGTTCGTCACTGCTCTGGTTCGTGGGATCTTCGTGGAGATAGCCATGGTGACCAATCTCATGCCCACCTTCAAGCAGCGCTTCAATCGCCTCTGGATATTGTTCAACGCACCAGCCGGGAACAAAGAAAGACTGTTTCAGACCAAGTCGCCGATAGGTTTCAAGGATCCTCGGCACGGCCACAGTTGGACCATAGCGCCCCATGGTTATGGGGTAGAGCCGGTCATGGGCATCTTTTGGCCGTGAAATGTGGATGAGCACATCTGCATCCATATCGAATGTTATGGCACAGGCACACTTGGCCCCATTGGGCCAGGGGATCGGGTTCTTGATCATGTCATTTCCCCTTGAAGGTTGCTGGTCTGCGGAAGGATGTGGACGCTGGCTGATGGCCAGCTCAAGTGAATGCGGGCACCCGGTGAGGTGTCCAGTTTCGTGAGGTCACGCTGTTGTATTTGAGCCTTTAGTTCTGCGCCCGATGCAGTTTCGACAAAAAGCGTTGCCACCGAGCCGATAAATTCTTCCGATATGAGTTCGCAAGCGATGATGTTTTCACCCTTTGGTTTTGTGTTGCTGAGTGAAATGACATCAGCACTGACGACAAAAGACAATGGTTCGCCCTTCTTGACCTTCATCTGGCTTGGCAATGCCGCCGTGCAGGAACCCACCGGACTGTTGATCGTAACCTTGCCCCCAGCCGTGCGGGTGACCTCTCCCTCAATAATGTTGTTGCGGCCAACAAACTCCGCCACGAAACGGCTCGACGGCTCGCGGTATATTTCCTGCGGCGTGCCAATTTGTTCAATCAGCCCGTTGGACATGATGACGACGCGGTCGGCCATCGCAAAAGCTTCGGACTGACTGTGCGTGACATAGACAAACGTAATTCCCAGCTCTCGCTGCAGGCGTGTCAAAACCCCCTGCATGCGTATGACGAGGTGTGCATCGAGCGCCGAGAGCGGTTCGTCAAGCAGCAGAATTTCAGGCTCGGTCACCAGGGCGCGGGCAAGCGCTACTCGTTGCCGTTGACCGCCTGAAAGCTGAGAAATATCCCGTGTGGCAAACTCACCAATCTCCAGGCGCTGCAACCAGTCCATGGCCTTGGCATGCCGGGTTGGCGCATCCATACCGCGCATCTTGAGGCCGAATTCGACATTCTTGACTACATTGAGAAATGGAAAGAGTGCCAGTGTCTGCCATACCAGAGGCGTGTCGCGTTCAGATGGACCGACGTCATTCATGCGCCTGCCGGAAAAGCGAATTTCACCGTCAGTCGGCTGATCAAGGCCGGCGAGCATGCGTAAGGTTGTCGTTTTTCCACAGCCGGACGGGCCCATAATGGCGACGAATTCGCCCTTATGAATTTCCAGGTTCAGCTCTTTCACTGCCGTGAAACTGCCAAATCGTTTGACGACGGTGTCAAATTCGACGAGCGCTTGCGTCAACCTGCATCCTCCTTGCTCTTGTCGCGCGACATAATCAGCACCTGAGCAATAATCACAAGGGTCATCGAGGTGAGAAACACGAATGTGCCGATCGCATTGATGCGCGGATCGACCTGACCCTGCAGGATTTCCAGAACGACCACCGGTATTGTTTGATTGAGGCCTGAGACAAACCAGGCGACGGCAAACTCGTCAAACGAGACCGCGGCGGTCAGGCACAGTGCGGATACGATGGCCGGCAGGGTGAAGGGAATAATGACCTCACGCATGGCGCGCCACTCGCTCGCACCCAGGTTCCATGCCGCTGACTCCAGGCTCTGATCCATCTGTGCCAGCCGCAGGCGGATGATGGCCATGGCAAAGGGCGTGCATAAAACCACGTGTGCGATAATGACGGACCAGGAGCGGCCGGACATGTTGATCTGTGAAAGCCACGCAAGCATCGCCAGCCCGAATATCACGAGCGGCACCGTTGGCGGCAACAGTGCAAGAGCGAGATAGAAGTTCTTGCCGAAAAAGCGGTAGCGGTAGTCCGTGTAAGCCGTGCAGAAACCGATGAATGTCGAAACGAAGGCAACAACTGAAGCTGTCGTGAGCGAGTTTCGCAGCGCGTCCCAGATGGCGGGATCGTTGTAGATGTTTTTGTACCACTGCAGGGAAAAGTCGCCGAGCGGGATTGTGGGGAAGCGGTCTGAATTGAAAGAAAACACGAAGCTCGCTGCGATTGGTGCGAACACGAAGCAGAATATCAGACCGATGTATATGCGGAGAAGCCAGGTAATCGCGCGCTCTGAAGTCATGTGCGTTTCCTGTAGGCAAGGCCGACTGACGTGAACGCGACAACCAGCAAAGTTACGATCATCGTCACGGCAACGACGGCGGCCTTTGGCCATTGCTGGCCTGATTTTGTGGTGTCAATGATGAGAATGGACAGTGTCGGCGGTTTGCTGCCGCCCAGGTAATACGGGCTGACAAAGTCTCCAAATGACAGGATGAAGCAGAACAGGGCGCCGATAATGAGCCCGATCTTTGCCAAAGGAACAATGACGGTGAAGACGGTGCGCAGGCGGCCGCAGCCCAGATTGTGGGCGGCTTCAATGAGGTTGCGGTCGATGCTTGCAATTGAGAACGTCTGAAGGATGACGACCAGAGGGAGCGTCAGGGTCAAATAGCCAACGATAGAGCCGAACGCCGTGTTGAGCATTATGAACGGCCCCAACCCGACATAGGAAAGCATGGCGTTGATCACGCCGTTCTCGGCGATGATGATCTGCCAGGAATACACCCGAACGAGATAACTGGTGAAAAAAGGAATGATCAGGAAAAAGATTGCCCAGCGGCGAGCTGTTTCAGAAACCTTGAAACTCAGGGCATAGGCGCAGGGGAAAGCAATCAGGCTGGCAACGACCGTGGATAAAAAAGCCAACCCGAAAGTGTAGACATAAGCGTCCCAGAAATAGTCCTTGCTGAACATCTTGATCCAGTTAACCGGATCAAAACCTGGCTCCATCCGGTAGTTTCTCACCAGCCAGAAGCTCAAGTACACAAGGAATAGCAAGGGGATGGCAAAAAAGATCGACTGCCAGACAAGCATCGGTAAACGCCAGATCAGAGCAAACAGATTTGTTTTTTCTGCCGCAGAGACAGCGTTGCCCTGTGGACCCTTGGAATTTTCGACCGCGCTGTCATTCATGGGCACAACGGCTTGCAGTGGAAACTGGTTGGATGAATAGAAAGCATCAGCCGGACAGGCGCAAACCTGTCCGGCTGCAATGGTTCAGCCTTGGTCAGGCGTTCTTGTATTCTGACCAGAATTCGTTCCAATCCTCGAGGCTCTGCTGCACCGGCGTATCGCGGTAGTGGATACGGCCTTCTTCAATCAGCGTAATGGGGTTGTTCGAAACCCCTGCAACCTGACCGGTGCGTGCCGCTTCGTCCGGGCGTTCCGCGCGCAGGGCATCAACGCCTGACTGCGTTACACAGAACGAGGGATAGGCCTGCATGGCAGCAGAACGGACCTGACCCGCCGGTGAGAGGGAGTATTGGATATACTCGTTGGCGATGTCTTTCTTCGTGGACGTGGAAACGATCGAATAAGATTCAGTCCACTGGACGCCGCCTTCGGCTGGAACAACTGAATCAACGGGTGCTCCGTCCTTGGCAACCACACCGGTCACCCAGTCACCGATACCTGCACAGGCGTGGATCTCACCGTTCTTCAGGGAGGAGAATGTACCACCGTAGTCAAAGAAGCCTTTCACCTGTGGTTTCAGGGAGAGGGTTTTCTCGCGCACAGCAGCCCATGCGTCTTCGGAAATGTTGAACGGCCCCGGATCATTGTTTCCATTGAGCAGGCTGATCTGGCCAAGGTTTGGCAGATGCCAGTCGAAATGGCCGACCTTGCCCTCAAGCTCAGGCTTCCAGAAGACGTCATAGGACATGGCTTCGTCCTGGGTGACAAATTCGGTGTTGTAGGAAACGCCGAGATGACCGAAGCGGGTGATCACCGAATAGAGTTTGCCGTCGTGCCAGTGCCCGGGGAAGTTCTGGAAATCTGCATACAACATGTCGTCGAATGGATAATCGTCCGGGTCCAACTCGTCGATCAGATTGCCCTGCGCGATGAGTATGCGGGCGTATTCCGCATCCGTGTGAATGATGTCGTAGGTGCCTGCAGGAGATTGCGACAATGCTGCGAGCATGTTGTCGCCGCCGGCATAATACTTCGGCACGAACTTGACGTTTCGCGTGGCTTCAAACTCTTCGACCATGTCCGGTTCGGCGAGGCCGTACCACGAGAGCATGTTGATTTCGACGGTCTGTGCCCAGGCCCGATGCACAAATGGGGTTGCAAGCATTGCCGTTGCGGATGCACCCGCATATTTCAATATGTCGCGCCGTGACGCTTTCATGACCGGCTTCTTTGTCTTTGTCCGCATGTTGAATTCCTCCCTGGATGATTTTTCTGTCTTTGCGGTCACCGCCGTGCGGCGTTGAACTCGGTTATTCCGGAAAACTATGCACACTCTATCAAATCGTACCGATTTCCGCCGGCACGGCAACGATGCGTGTGATGTGCCTCAAGGATATGCACTACATATGCATTTGAACAATTTATCCTGTAAATGCCCACATAAGTTTTTGCACATGTGGAAATTGCTCCGGAACCTCGCCGACCGGGCAACGATTAGGGCTCACGCTCCGCCGCGGCCTCATCAAGCGCGCTTATCAATCTGTTGATCACCAAAAGACCCGCCGGCGACAGGCGGGGATGCTTGTAATAAAGACCAACAGCAAACGTGCTGAGCTCTGGATATCCATCCTCTTCACCCAAAACCCGCATTCCTTGAATACAGGTTTTACGCGTCATGGCGCTCACGCCTACGCCGTCCATCACAGCCTTTTGCAAGGCACTGATGCCGGGACTGGTGAAGGCAATCCGCCAGCCCCGCCCGGTTCTGGCGAGGGCATGCACCATGCGGTTGCGGTATTCGCAGCCCTCCGGATGTGAGACGAGCGGCACCGGATCTGCTTCATGCGGTGTCGATTTACTGCCGGTCACCCAGATCGGTTGTTCCTGCCAACTGCGCACCAGATGTTCTGATGCGCCGGTCTGGGTAAGGGCGACGACAATATCAAGATCATCACTGTGAAGGGAGCCGCGCAAACGGCGGCTGAGGTCACAATGTATTTCCAGTTCGATGTCGGCCTGTTTTGCTGCAAATTCTGTGAGCATGGATTGTAGAAATGCCACGGCATAGTCCGTCGGCAAGCCGACGCGGATCGTTCCGGTCGCCGCAGGATTGCGGAATTTGCTCATGGCCTCATCATTGAGGCGAAGAATCTGCCGTGCATAGAGCGCCAGCACTTCACCGGCTTCGGTCAGCTTGAAGTTGCGTCCGCGCTGTACGATGAGTTTGCTTTCCACGACCTGTTCGAGCCGTTTTATCTGCAAACTGACAGCGGGTTGCGACCGACCGAGAACTTCCGCGGCTTTGGTGTGTCCGCCCAGATCAATCACCGTTACGAAGGATCGCAACAGGTCGGTTGGGATGTTTGGGGTGCGGCTCATCATAGGGCGTCCTTATGGCTCGATTGATAGTATAAATTTCTCTTATTCGATTTCGAGTCCTATATCGTTCGATGGCTCTGCCGCAGCGGGTATTGGCAAAAGGCAGAAGAGGCGATTGCATGCGAAGAACCGAGTTTCACAAGCTCTTTAAGACCGTCGGACCGGCGATATTGCCGGTCATCCATGTGCTGACTGCCGAGCAGGCTTTGCACAATGCGAGGCTCGCCATCAGGCATGGTGTGCAGGGCGTTTTTCTGATCAACCATGATTTTCCACACGGCGAACTGCTGCCCATTCTGGCTGACGTACGTGCTGCGTTGCCAAACCTTTGGATGGGTGTGAATTTCCTCGGCGTCACCGGACGCGATGCCTTCCCCGTTCTAGGGGAGCTGTCCCGGCAGGGAACGATCATTGATGCCTATTGGGCCGACAATGCCCGCATCGACGAGCATTCCGAGCGCCAGGAGGAAGCGGAAGAGATTTCTGAGGCCCGCACAACATCGGGCTGGAAGGGTCTGTATTTCGGCGGCACGGCGTTCAAGAAACAACGTGAAGTGGCTGCGGATGACTATGCGCGGAGCGCCTTGCTTGCTGTTTCGCACATGGACGTGGTGACCACATCGGGAGCTGCCACCGGTATTGCTGCCGATATTGATAAGATCAAACAATTTGTCGATGGCTGTGCCGGTCATGCATTGGCTGTGGCGTCAGGCGTAACGCCTGAGAACATCCTGGAGTTTGCGCCACATCTGGACGCCATACTGATCGCCACCGGCATCAACCGTGATGGTGATTTTTACAACATTGATGAGAAACGTCTGCACAAACTGATGGAAGCTGTCCGTGTTTTTGCTGCTGAAACAGGCAAAAGTGCGGGCACTGCTTAAGAGCTGTTCAATTGCAATCCAGGTGGAGGATATCGAGTAACAATGGCCACGAACATGCAAGACAAGGGACCGAGAGACGATCGTTGGTATCTGTCCATAATGGCACCCAATACAAAGGGATCCAAATTCGCCTGGCTCGATCCGACATCCATCTACATCAATGCACGTGCATTTCACGATCTGCTTGACGATCTGTGCGAGCCGTTTGCGGCATCTGAGGTCGACGTCGTTGCCGGGCTTGATGCCATGGGATTTGTGCTCGCTGCCGGTATCGCGACACGCTTGCGCAGG
>JAJFHB010000216.1 GCA_021775795.1 Hyphomicrobiales bacterium
CCTTGTGAGGCGGCCACAGCGAAGAAAACCTTTACGCCCGCATGTGATCCATATCACCCGCGATTTCAGCCATCTCGCCTATATTTAGGACAAGGCAGCGACAGACCTGCGGCTGGAAACAGCAAAACACTGAAACAGGAACCCTTCATGCGCACCTTTCACCTGTCACTCTCCGCAATTGCCGCTCTCGCAGCCCTGCTTCTTGCTGCGATAGTCAGTGTCGGTCCGGTGTTTGCAGATGGTTTCAACCGAATTGTTGAGATTAAGAATAACGCCAGCTCGCCGATTGTCGGGATCTACGCCGGATCTCACAACTATATGGGTGCGAACCTTCTCATGTCCGGCCAGTCGGTCCAGGTAAACTTTGACGATGGCAGCGGCAATTGCATCTATTCGATACGTGCCGAGTTCAATAACGGCTCCAGCAAAAACTACCGTGTCGATGTCTGCACACTTTCACGCTACACCTTCTTCTAAAGGCGCCTTCGTCCAGGCGACGAAGTCTGGGCTGCGATAATCTCTTGGCGTTGAACAAACACCCGAATTGTCGCATTATTCTCCCATGAAAATGTCTGTCCCTTTCAGAAGCGCATGCGCACCTCTCCTGTCTCTGGCCTTGCTCGTGAGCTTGAGTGCTGGGTTTTCCGTTTCAGCCCGAGCGGTTGAGCTTGAGGTCACGTTTATCAACGATACGCAGGTTTCCCTGCAGCGTTTGTTCGCCTCACGGGTCAACCTCGACACCTGGGGAGACGATCACCTTGGGAGCCGAGTGCTGGAACCAGGTCAGGAAATCACTATCAACCTGGATGACGGCAGCGGCTATTGTATTTTCGACGTACGTGGCGAGTTTACAGACGAAGACGTTGTAGAAAATTATCGCGTGGATATATGTCAAACCGTGCGCTTCCGTTTCACGGACTGAGCCATCCGGTTCCGTTCCATTGGAAACGGAAGTGATTTGTTCCACAATTGCTGAGGCAGGCGTTGATGTGCGGTCGGTTCACACAAAACTACACCTGGCAGGAAGTCTTCGACTATTACAATCTCACAGGCCCGGCAATCAATCTGCAGCCAAACTGGAACGTGGCACCAACGCAGACCATTCATACATGCATTTCCACAAACGATGGCCTGTCCCTGCAATATGCCCGATGGGGGCTGGTGCCGGGCTGGTGGAAAAAGAGCCTGAAGGAACTGCCCTCAACAATTAACGCCCGAAGTGAAACCGTTGCCGAAAAGCCGATGTTCCGATCCGCTTTCAAAGCACGGCGCTGTCTCATTCCAGCGGGTGGTTTCTATGAGTGGCAGCGCGCCGGCGACACCAAACAACCTTACTTCATTGCCCGTGAAGATGGCCTCCCTCTAACTTTCGCAGGGATATGGGAAACCTGGAAGAACCCGGAAAACGGTGAAGCAATTGTAAGCACGACAATTCTGACAACCGCGGCCAACGCTTTCATGCAGACCATCCACCACCGTATGCCTGTGTTTCTGGAGGCGCATGAGTTTCAACCCTGGCTTAAAGGCGGCAATGCTGATTTGCCTTCCGACGGCAAGGAAGCCGCTCTGGTTTGCCACCCGGTTTCCAAGGCTGTGGGAAACGTGCGCAACAATGGACCCGACTTGATCGAACCAAACACCACTCAGTTGCTTTTGTGACAGACCCAAGGGCGATGACATTCATGTGTTTGCAGAGTGACCTGAAGCGCCGTTGCCATGATGGAGCCGTTGTGAGATTTTCCGGGTATGAGTAAACCAACGGCCAGTATCTGGCGCATCATTCGGCGAGCATTGCTGGTCCTCACATTTCTTATTGTTTTGCCGATTGCCAGCGGCGGCGCATGGTTTTACGCGCAAGGCTGGCCGTCCAACTGGAGAACCGCTGATTGGTCATCATCGGGCGTTGCCGTGGACACAGCAACGTTGGATGAAGCAGTCGTGCAAATCTACGCGGCCCGCGCGGGCCGATGGAAAAGTGTCTTTGCCGTGCACTCGTGGCTTGTCGTCAAGCGCGCGGGAGAGGAAACGTATACCCGCTACGAAGTGGTCGGCTGGGGAACACCGGTCCGCCGTGATGCCTATCCAATCGATGGAAAATGGTACAGTAATGTGCCGGATGTAGCGTTCGAACTGCGAGGTGCAGATGCCACAGCAGCGATACCGCAAATCGTTGCTGCAATTTCCAGATACCCGAACAACGAACGCGGCAGCTATACGGTATGGCCCGGGCCAAACTCCAATACGTTCATCGCCTGGCTTGGTCGCGAAGTTCCTGATCTCGGCATGGAACTGCCGCCCACGGCAATTGGAAAAGATTATCTGGGCGATGGATTTAATCTGGCCCGCACCATATCCGGCACCGGATGGCAAGTATCATGGTCAGGCGTTGTCGGTGCTGCAATCGGTGTTCGTGAAGGATTGGAACTGCACGTACTGGGAAGCACAATCGGGCTGGATTTTGACAGTTTGTCTTTGAAACTGCCTTCAATCGGTACGATTGGCCCGAAAGAAATTGCAGACCTGTTTGGCTCCATCAACAGCAGCTTTGCCGCGTCCCGCTAAGGGTGTGTGGCTATTTTTCCTGCGGAAGACCGACTGTGTTGAACCAGTAGTTCACCACAAGCGAAACAACCTCATTCAACTCGTTTGCGCTAACGGGTTTCGAAATGAAAGAATTTGCGTGCAGCTTGTATGACTTCATAACAGAATCATAATCGCTGCTCGTTGTCAGCACGACCACGGGTATGTGCTTCAGTCCGTCGTCGTTTTTCAGCTCGACGAGAACCTCATAACCATTTTTTCGTGGCATGTTTAGATCGAGAAGAATCAAATCTGGTAACGGGGAATCTTCATATCCGGGCGCGTTTCGCACGAACTTCAGCGCCTGTTCTCCGTCACTTACGACGTGCAGCTGGTGCTTTAGCCAAACCTTAGCGAACGAACGCTCAATGAATCTTACGTCGTCAGGGTCATCTTCGACCAGCAGTATATTTGCGGTCGATGTCATGGTGTCGGTGTCCTTTTGGTATGCCGCAATTACAGTAAAGCGACTGGCTTGCCGAACAAACCAGTCGTGCACAGTCCACATCACAGATGCAACTGCGCCAACCCACCCCAAAAAGTAAGAATGCACCCCCCGGTGCAGCCGGCGCCAATCTCAAAGTCACGCACGGTTCAAGTTCTAGAAGAGACCCTTTGCACGCAACAGAGGAACTTACAAGTCCCTGCGCGCCGGATTTAGAGGAAGAGAAGTGTATTTCTTCAAATATCGTCCAAAAAGTGCCGGAAACACCCTACAATTCGGACGCTGTGAAGGTCTCGCAATCCCTGATATCACCCGATTTCCAGCCGTAGTCAAACCAACGCACGCGCTGATCTGAGGTGCCGTGTGTAAATGATTCGGGCACCACATAACCCTGCGATTGTTGTTGCAAA
>JAJFHB010000217.1 GCA_021775795.1 Hyphomicrobiales bacterium
TCGATGGCGCCGGCGCGGCCCTGATCGAAGTAATCCGATGAGGCGACGCGGGCGAGAACTTCCCCGGTCTCATGGTTCGCAACCATGATGGCAACGGATACACGCTCCCCAAACTCTGAAGCCCGTTCTGCCGCCAGCTGTTCAAGGCTGCGCTGCAGAGAAGCATCAATGTTCAGGCTGAGTTCGAGTGCGTCGGGGTATTGTGCGTGATAGCGCTCGGTCTCATGGGCGGCCAGCAGGGGCAGTTCGCGGCGCGCCGCAGGGATAGTTTCCGCTGCCGCGTATTGAGCATCACGCTGGGATATGACGCCAAGCGTTGCCATCCGTTCCAGAACCCGGTCGCGTGCGGCGCGTGCTGCTTCCCGGTGACGGTCCGGACGCCGTGCTTCAGGCAGTTGCGGAAGGCTGACAAGAAGCGCTGCCTGAGCAATTGTCAGGCTCTTCGGCTCCCGGCCAAAATAGGCGAGAGACGCTGCCCGCACGCCCTCGAGGTTTCCACCATAGGGGGCAAGAGTGAGATAGAGCTCAAGGATTTCCACCTTCGAGAGCCGCTGCTCAATCTGCCAGGCGCGCGCCATTTGCTGCAGCTTGAAGGCCAGCGAACGTTCGCGCCGGGGCTCAAGGAGGCGTGCCACCTGCATGGTGAGGGTGGACGCACCTGAAACAATGCGGCCATTGGCAATGAGCTGTGACATGGCGCGGGCCATGGCGAGAATATCAATGCCGCCATGGTCGTAAAACCGCTTGTCTTCATAGGCGAGCAGCATGGAGACGAGAACAGGATCAACATCATCCAGGCTTACCGGCAATCGCCAGCGGCCATCTTCGATGGTGAAGGCACGCAACAGCTCGCCACTCCGGTCTGAGACCGTGGCAGAGACTTCCTCTGCCGACGCCAGTGGCGGCGGGTAGGTTGCATCCAGCCAGGGCGGCAGATAAACGGCCGCCAGTGCCAGGGCACAGATGCCCGCAAGCCCACACGACAATGAGCGGCGGTATCGCTTGATGAACGACACTACCGCGCCCCGATAACTTCAACTGTGCCCGTGTCCGTCCAGCCGTTGAGGTAGGGTCTGTACATGTCCTCCACCAGGGCCGGTGGGGCTACAAACACCCCTGGCGTGACGGCGCGAACCGTATAGGCCAGCTTGAACGTCCGTGCATCATGCTGAGAACGCTCAAATGCAGCCACGAAGCGGTCATCACGAAACTCCAGATGCGCCGTTGCCGGGGCTTCCTCCAGCCAGTCGAAGTCTTCCCATTCTATCGCAGAGACGAGGTTGGGGTTTTCGATCTCGAAACCTGCAGGCAAGAGATCAGCGACGAGCACCCGGGAGCGCCATTCCGTCTTTTCAGTAATGGAAAGGACAACAACAAAGCGCTCGTTCTGGCCGACTTCTTCAACGCTGACCGGATCGCCGGAGAGTGTGTAGTAGCTCCGCAGTATCGAGAAACCATTGCCGCCCGCAGGAGCAGCCTCAACCGGTGTGCCAGTGGCTGTGATCACCACATCAACCGCGGTTTCGCCATTGTTTGTAATCGTGACCGGTTGCTCGGCAAGTCGCTCTCCATCATAACTTTCAAGCAGGTTACCGCTGCGAGCCCGGCCATTGACCTCGAGCGAGAGGTCGGCATCGTCACGCATGAGACCGTGCGCTGCCAGCAGCAACCAGGCATTTTCCTGAGTGCTTGTGTAGTTCTGCGCAGCCCGCAATTCGGCAACCAGATCAGCAAATTGCGGCAGCGAAGCCGGTGCAGGCGTGGTTTCGGCGGCAAGTGCAAGGGTTGCAGCACCATCACGCAGTCTGGATGCATACCCATAAATGGAACTCAGATCTTCCTGACCGGTGCGGAGCTCTTCAAGTGCGGAGGCGAAAGCGGTGCCTGACCGTGAGCTTTCGCCATAAAGCGCCAGGGCCGCCCCGAGATGTGCCTTAGCCATGGCGGAGCCGAAATTGTCGAGCTGCGTGTCCACGTAATAACGAAGATCACCAAGCGAAGCACGGCGGTTGCGGGCGAGAACATAAAGCGCATAGGCCACATCGTGCCCGTCACCATTGACATCCGGCGCATAGCCAAGCGCGTTCTGCAGATTGTCGAGAGCCTGGACCATGGCGCGATCTGGAATCGTGTATGTCAGCTCGCGCGCCCGGGTCAGAAAATCCGTGACATAGGCGTTTAGCCATAGATCACCGGATCCCGGGCCCCAAAGGCCAAATCCACCAGATGTGCTCTGGTGTGAGAGAACATCGAGGATGGCTTCCTGAACGCGCTCACGCAAATCCTCTTCACGGCCAAGGCCGCTTTGAGCAGCGACGTCCGCCAGATACAAGAGCGGCAGGGCACGGCTGGTGATCTGTTCAGAACAGCCATAGGGATAGCGGTCGAGGGCGGCAAGAAGTGAGGGCACATCAATGGCACCGGCGTGGGAAATTGACAGCGTCAGGGCAGCGGTTCCTTCCCTGTAGTTTGCCAGCCTGTCAGCGTTGAGATTGAGGGCAGCACCTGGAGCCAGAGAGATGACTTCACGCTCGCTGACATCAGGATGTGCGGGCCGAACAGCAAGTCTGTAGCTGCGTTCAACACTCAATCCGTCTTCATGTTGTAACTGCACATTTATGTTCTGAAGCCCGGCATCAACAGCTGAGATTTCTACAATTTCGTAGCCGCGGCCACCGCCTGAAAGGTTGATGCTGGTGCTTTCCCGATCAACATCCAGGCCGTCGCTAAGAGAGATCGAAACCTGATACTCGCCGGCGGGACCGTCCAGATTGTCGACATCGATGCGCAGATAGGCGCTGTCGCCCGGCGCCAGGAAGCGGGGGCCGCTCAGTGTCAGAACAACGGGATCCCGCACGACAACGTCGGATGTGGCGTGGCCCACCTGCGTGTCGCTCCAGGCCACGGCCATTACGCGCAAGGTGCCGCTGAACTCCGGCACATCAAAGTCAATCACGGCCTCACCGGAACTGTTCACTTCCACAATTCCGGAGAACAAGGAAACGGGTTCATGTGCCGGCGGGGTGCCATTGAGCCCCATTCCAGCTTCGCCACCGCCAGAACGGATGCGGCCCGTAACGCCAAGCATGCCGTCGATCAGGTGGCCATAGAGATCACGCAGTTCGACGCCCAGGCGGCGTTGGCCGAAATACCAATCGTCAGGTGCCGGAGGCTCATAGTTTGTGAGATTGAGAATGCCGACATCAACGGCAGCCACGGTAACAAAAGCGTCTTCGCCGGCCGCCAGACCGGTCAGTTTAAGCGGGATCTGCAGCGCTTCGTGCGATTCAATGAGGAGCGGTGTATCAAGCTCAACCCCAAGGGTCCGTGCCTCTGTATCCACTGCCAGCCACTGCAGGCCGATC
>JAJFHB010000218.1 GCA_021775795.1 Hyphomicrobiales bacterium
AAACCTGCCTCATGCACAAACTCTGCAAACAGCATGGACGACATTGGCGCTATTTCTGACGGCTTGAGAACAACTGTACAGCCCGCGGCAAGTGCCGGGGCAACCTTCAGGGCCACCTGGTTCATTGGCCAGTTCCAAGGCGTAATGAGCCCGCAGACACCGACGGGATCATAGATGATATGTTCCTGTTCAGCACCTTCGCGCAACGCGTGCTCGAACGTAAAGTTTTTGAGTTCGCGTAAGAACGCCTTGATGTGCCCAAGGCCTGCAGCGGCCTGTGCGTTCATGGCCAGAGAAATCGGCGCGCCCATTTCACTGGAAATGGCATGGGCCATTTCTTCTGTGCGCGCGGCATAGACTTCAATCAGTCTTTCCAGTGCGGCAACACGTGTCTCACGGTCAGATGTGCCCCAGGTCTCAAAGGCGCGACGCGCCGCGGCCACGGCCTTGTCCACGTCAGACTGCGAGCCAAGCGAGATCACCGCGAAGGCTTCTTCCGTCGCCGGATTGATGACGTCAAAATCGTTGGCCTGGTCAGGCGCCACCCAGGCGCCATCAATGTAAAAATCAGTTTTTCTTTCCATGGGGTCCCTTACCTCTCACATTCGCGCTGTCGCGAAACTCACTGGCACATATAGGTGTTCTTTGCCGCAATCAAAGCGGCATTCAGTCTATTGATATCAGACAATTCCATGCACTGGACGCAGGTCAGCCATTCATCGTGAGACCACCTGAAACGCTCAGGACCTGACCGGTCACATAAGCCGCATCATCGCTGGCAAAAAACTCTATGGCGCCTGGCAGATCATCGGGCTGACCTATGCGTCCCATGGGAATGGAGCGTTCGAACGCGCGCTCAAGCTTCTCGGGATTTCCGGCGCCCAGCTTATAGGCGTCAAACAGCGCCGTGTCGGTTGGGCCCGGACAGACCACATTCACCGTAATACCCTGTCGCGCGTGTTCACGCGCCAGCGTCTTGGAAAACGATACAAGCCCACCCTTGCACGCCGCATAGACAGCCTCTCCCGATGAACCAACACGCGCGGCATCAGAGGCAACATTCACGATGCGGCCATATTGCCGTTCCGCCATTAGCGGGATCACCGCATGATGCATGTTAAGGGCGCCGACCAGATTGATGGCGATGACCTTCTCCCACAAGGCAGCGTCGGTCTCCACAAACGGCCGGAACACATCCCACCCGGCATTGTTGACCAGAATGTCCACCGGCCCCAATTCATCACGCACCCGGGTTACACCGGCATCCACTGCGTCGCGGTCCGTGATATCGCATCCGATCGCCTGGGCGCTGCCACCGGCACCCACAATCTCTTCAGCAACCTTTTGCGCGGCGCTTACGTCGACATCGAACACCGCCACAATCGCGCCGTTCGCTGCAAAGCGCCGGCACGTGGCGCCACCGATGCCACCCCCACCGCCAGTGACAATCGCCACTTTACCTTCAAGTCGGCCCATCGCTTCCCTATCTTTCTCTGGTCTGTTCTTCAATTACACTGCGCCACTATCGGCAGGCAATTGTCCAGACCTCGAAATCGTTTCCGAAGCGTCGGACGAACTGCGTGGTTGCAGCGGTGGAAAATCATCCGGCGTAACTGTCTCCCGGGCCAGGAGAAGTTCCGCTCCTTCCGTCAATTCGCCGGCGTGTGTCCCGAGCAACTCCTTGCTGCGCTCATACGCTTCCTCGATCAATCTGCGAACTGCAAGATCCACCTCACGGGCGGTGACATCCGAAAAATCTCTTTCTGTATGGGACAAAGTTTGCGTGCTGAGATAACTGCTGCGTTGTTCCTCAAGCACAGTCTGACCCAATTCCGCCTCCATGCCGTAACGGGTGACGAACTGACGGGCAATGTCCGTCACTTTCGCCAGATCATCTGCTGCGCCGGTTGAAACTTCGCCGAAGGTGATTTCTTCGGCAGCCCTTCCCGCAAGCAACACCACCATCCTGTCCTTCAGCTCCGATGCGGTTATGAGAAACTTGTCCTCAGTCGGCCGTTGCAGGGTGTAACCAAGCGCGCCGATGCTGCGAGGAATGATCGAAACTTTGTGAACCGGATCCATTCCCGGCAGGTTGGTTGCGGCCAGGGCGTGTCCCATCTCATGAAACGCAACCCGCTTGCGATCCTGCGGATTGAGAAGACGGCTCTTCTGCTCGGATCCCGCCACAATGCGCTCAACCGCTGCGGTGAAGTCTTCAACCTTCACTTCCTTGCCGCCGCGTCGCGTTGCGAATATCGCTGCTTCATTGACCAGGTTTTCAAGGTCAGCCCCTGTAAATCCAGGTGTGATGCCCGCAATTTCGTCCGGGTCAACTTCTTCCGCAAGAGTAATTTTTTTCAGGTGAACTTCCAGAATTGCCGCCCTTCCAATCCTATCTGGACGGTCAACAACAACCTGTCGGTCGAAGCGTCCGGCTCGCATCAAGGCAGGGTCCAGAATTTCCGGCCTGTTCGTTGCAGCCAACAGCACAATACCTTCGCTCGAATCAAACCCGTCCAGTTCACTCAGAAGCTGATTGAGCGTTTGTTCCTTTTCGTCATGGCCGCCCATCCCCCCCAGCGCTCCTCGTGCGCGCCCGAGCGCATC
>JAJFHB010000219.1 GCA_021775795.1 Hyphomicrobiales bacterium
CCGGTCATGCAGTAGTATTTCGAGAAGCTGTTGATGATGACCGCATCATCATTAAAGCGCAGAGCACAGTCAGCACGAAGCGAGTAGGTCAGGCGGTGGTAGATTTCATCCGAGATAAGCCAGATGTTGCGCTCCGCACATAATTTTCCGATTGCCGATAGTTCTTCAGGTGGGATCATCGTTCCCGTCGGATTTGCCGGGCTGGCGATGAGTACACCATCAATATTCTCACTGTCGGCAATAGCGCGGATGGCCGCTGCAGTCGGTGCCCAGCGGTCCGCGGCATTCAGACTGAACGGCACGACCTCTATGCCAAGGGCAGAGAGTATGTTGCGGTAGGCAGGATAACCGGGCTCTGGCAATGCCACGCGGGCTCCCACATCAAACATTGCCAGGAATGAAAGTATGAATGCGCCGGAGGACCCGGTGGTTATCACGACACGCTCTGCGGGGACATTCATCCCGTAGTCTTGCTTGTAATGCTGCGCAATGCGCTCTCTAAGCGCTGGCAGGCCGAGGGCTTCCGTGTACCCGATTGTGCCACCTGACAATATGTTCTGAGCCGCCTCTATGGCGCGTTTGGGTGGCGGCCCCGCCGGTTGCCCGACTTCCATGTGAACCACATTTTCGCCGCGTGCTTCCATTTCGTTGGCGGAACGCAGCATATCCATAACAAGAAACGGGGACACTGCGCTGCGAAGAGAAGGTTTGCGGAGGGTCATGTATGTTCGCCTTCTTTGAGCGATGGAGAGAAGCTGGCAGATTCCTGCAGGGATGTACGCGCTTTACCAGAAGTTCGAAAGAATTTTGCCGCACTGATCCAAAATCGGGCCGCAGAGCCAGTGCTGTCCGGTCACAACTTCGCGTGCCAGATCACTGAATGTTTGATGTCTGGGCCGGAAAAGCTATTAATGCCGCAGTACTGCCGCAATTCGGTATGAAAGGTGAGACATAGGGATTGCTGCATCATGGCCACCTAAGACGCGTGAGCAGATGCGGGTTTTTATATTCTCATCGACTATCTATGCTCACGGCGCAGAGCGGCCACACAGCGCCACAACAAAGTTAAAGGTTTTGATGATGCGTTTGAGGGTAGGCATGGGTTCGAGTTTGCCGGTCGTCAGCAAGAGAAATGCCGCACCTGTCGCGAACAGTTCCGAACGGTCACCGTTGGTACGCACGGCGCGGCGCTATCTCGCTGCCCTGTTGAGCCTATGTTTCGCGTTTACGTCCATTGCCACTCTCCCGGCATCTGCGGGCGGCGGGTTTCTCATTCGCGATTCCGAAATAGAGGCGCTGCTGCGCGAATATGCTGATCCGGTGTTCGCGGCGGCAGGCCTTAGTCCCGATGATGTCAAAGTCTATTTGATCGCAGATGGCTCCATCAACGCTTTCGTCGCCGGCGGGCAACGCATATTCATACATACAGGTTTGCTGACGCAGGCTGATACTCCGAATGAAGTTATCGGCGTTCTCGCCCATGAGGCCGGGCATATTGCGGGCGGCCACCTTGCCCGCCTCCGCCGTCAGCTTGACCGGGCAAGCACCGCCTCGCTGATCAGCCTGCTTATTGGCGCAGCCGCGGTTGCGGGCGGCGTTGCTACAGGCAGCACCGGCACCGCGCAGGCAGGCCAAGGCCTGCTGCTTGGCGGCAACACGCTCGTTCAGCGGCAGTTGCTTTCCTACCAGCGGGCGCAGGAAGCGGCGGCGGATCAGGCCGCGGTCTCCTATCTCGATGCGGCGGGTGTATCGGCACAGGGAATGTTGAACCTCTTTGAAACCCTCGCCAATCAGGCCCTGGTGACGCTCCAGCACGTTGACCCTTACGTTCTTTCGCACCCGGTGCCGCGGGACAGAATATCCTTCCTTGACCAACTTGCTCGGCGCAGCGCCTTTTTTGACAAGGGCGACAGCGACAACATGATTTACCGGCATCAGATGATGCAGGCCAAACTGAACGGTTTTCTGCTTGATCCGCGCCAAACCCTGCAAATGTACCCCTCCTCTGATACCAGCGCTCAGGCGCGCTATGCCAGAAGCATTGCTTACTTCAGGTCCGGCGACCGCACCGGTGCCATGCGCGAAATCGACGTGCTTTTGGATGCTGCGCCCAACAACCCGTACTTCTGGGAAGTCAAAGGGCAGGCGTTGTTTGAAACCGGCCAGGTGGCGCAATCAATTGAGCCTCTGTCGCGAGCGGTAGAACTCGCTCCCGACGCACCGCAAATTCGGGTTCTCCTCGCCCAGGCAATTCTGGGAACCGAGAATGATGCCTACATCGATGCAGCCATTGATCATTTGAACGCAGCATTCCGCAGTGAAGGCGGTTCTGTATCTCTGCACTCGCAACGGGCCATTGCATACGGCCGCCAAGGTAACATCGGGCTTGCAGAACTGGAGTCGGCGGAAGCCGCTTATCTGGCCGGGGAGCTTGATCTGGCGAAATCATTTGCAGAACGTGCTCGCGGCAAACTGGACCGGGGTTCAGCATCCTACCTGAGAGCTTCGGACATCCTGCGGATTGACCCGCTGGAAAACTAGTTCGCTTCCATTTCGATGTGAAACGACCTAGGTAACCATCACAACCTAAACTCTCAGTGATCTGGTCACTCACCACTTTTCGTTCATAGCCGTATCATGGCATAATGGCCGTAATGACAAACAGGATATCGATGATGTTCAAAAAATCCATAATGCTGCTCGCAGGCCTGTTCATCGTGGCGGGGTTCGCTTCAGGTTACGGCCAGGCAGAAGATTCAAGCTTCGACGAAACACAAACAGAAGAGCTGCATCAGATTATTCGCGACTATCTGGTGCAAAATCCGGAGGTGATTGCTGAAGCACTTGAGGCTTTGCAATTGAAACAAGAAGAGCAGGAATTAGTGGCGTTCCAGAATAGCGTCCGTGAAAATGCAAATGACATTTTCCGCTCTGAACTGGACCATGTGATGGGCAACCCTTATGGCGACGTCACAATGGTGGAGTTCTTTGACTACAACTGCGGCTACTGCAAGCGCTCGCTTGACGATGTCCAGGCACTGATTGATGCCGATCCCGAGTTGCGGATGGTGTTCAAGGAATTTCCGATCCTCGGCCCAGGGTCAATGGCAGCTGCGCGTGCTGCAATCGCATCCAGACAGCAGGGTTTGTATTGGGAATTTCACATTGCATTGATGCAGTCTGCCGGCATCGACGGTGAGGCTTCTGTCATCCGGATAGCAGAAGAAGTCGGGCTCGATACCGCCCAGTTGCTGAGCGACATGGAAAGCCCGGAAGTCGATACAGTGATTGATCTTAATTACAGACTTGCCGAATTGATGGGCATTCAGGGAACACCGGCATTTCTTGTTGATGATCGGCTCATTCCCGGTGCGCTCGGATTCGCGGGCCTGCAATCACACATATCGGAAGTTCGCGACAGCGGAGTTTGTATTGCCTGCTAATTAGCAGAACCCGTACAAGGGCTTCTCGCGAATCGCGGGGGCACGTATCCTCGTGCCCTCATTTCCATCTCAACCGTGAGAGGCCCTAACGGCGATGCCGCCCACAATATTCGTTCTCAACGGCCCCAACCTCAATTTACTGGGCACGCGCGAGCCCGAGGTCTATGGCTCGACGACGCTTGCTGACATCGAAGCTGGGTGCCACAAGCACGCGGGGCAACTTTCATTGCGGTGCGATTTCCGGCAATCCAATTCGGAAGGCGAACTTGTTTCCTGGGTTCAGGAAGCCGGTCGTGACGCTCAGGCGTTGCTGCTGAATGCAGGTGCCTACACACACACTTCAATTGCCA
>JAJFHB010000220.1 GCA_021775795.1 Hyphomicrobiales bacterium
GCCAACGTCCGGTTGATAGGTTTTGATGGGGCGCCTGACAACGAGATCGAAGTGGGTGAAGAGGGGGAGATGATTGTCGATGCCAGCGCCGACACGATTTTTACCGGCTACCTCAACCGGCCCGATGCAACGGCAGAAAAGCTACGTGATGGTTGGTACTTCACAGGCGATGTTTTTCTGAAACTCGAAAATGGTGACATGGACTTTGTCGGCCGTGTCGATGACGTCATCCGTACCGGCGGCGAGAATGTGCATCCTGAAGAAGTTGAGGCGGTATTACAGGCGCACGAAGGTGTCGCAGAAGTTTCAGTGGTGGCAGCACCAGATGATTACTGGGGGCAAATCGTGACAGCCTGCATCGTCAGGTCGACAGCGGGTGCAAGCGAGGAGCTTCTCGATGCGCACTGTCAGGCCAGTACGCTTGCAAACTTCAAACGCCCACGCCGCTATGTGTTTCTGGAGGCGCTGCCGAAGAATGCGGCGAACAAGGTGTTACGCCGGGTGCTGCGAGAAATCGCAGCGGAGCAAAAGGCGAGTTGACTGTAAGTCATTGTCATAAGACGGAAATTCCTAAGTAACACATCATTGATGTGACCGTAATCAGCGTGTGGTGCTGGTAATTCGGTCGTCAGCACCTATATGTGGTGGGGAGCACTCTTCCACGAGTAAGAGTTGTCATATTGGCTGCACAGAGCATTTGAGCGCAACGAACGGAAAGGGGCGGTTTCTATGATTTTCATGACAAAATCCAATCATCGCCGTGACCGGTTGATGAGTGAAATGCAACCCGGTTTGAACCAGCCTTACGACACATCCGGTTCTATACAACGGGACGGAACGCTGGCTCGTAAACAGGCAGTTCTGGCCTGGAGCCTGATAGGCGGCATCGCTTTTGTGCCCGTGGCCGTCCTGTTCGCGGTTCTGAACAGCTAGCGCCCTTGGAATGTGGAATTGGTGGAATTAGCCCCCGCCAATCTGCCTCAACAACATCAAATCGTCGGCAAGACACCACTGCTCGGCGACCTTGCCGTCTTCAATCCGGTAGATCGACATTTCATCGATTTCGATTCGGTTTACCGTCGGCTTGATGCCGTTGAAAGTTCCCAGGTGAGTGCCGGTGGAGATGTAGCGCGTCACCACGCGATCACCCTCTATCACCATGTCGACGACACGCTCATGCCAATCAGGAAAGGAATCCTTCAGGCCTGCAATTGCCTGTCTGATGCCTTCGTGACCGCGTGTTTCAGGATCATGAGCGCTTTTTGCCCAGTGGACGACGAAGTCGGAAGCATAAACATCGGGAATCGCGCCCAGATTACCGCTGCACCAGATCGCGTGCAGCGCATCGATCAGGGCTTTGTTGCGATCTCTGCTCATGCAAAAGCGGCCCGTATTTTTTCGGCGTTGGCTTCCAGAACCGCAGGATCTTCCATGGCACTTGCCGGTGGCCGCATTTTTACACCCTCCCAGCGCGGTATCACATGAAAGTGGATGTGAAAGACAATCTGCCCGCCAGCGGTCTCGTTGAACTGCTGAATGGTGAGGCCGTCAGCGTCCATGCCGGTCTTGGCCGCCTGGGCCACTTTTTGCACGCCCTTGATCAGATCGGCGAGATCGCTCGGATCAATGTCCGTAATACTGCGCGCCGGCACTTTTGGAATGACGAGCGTGTGACCATCGCCGCGGGGCATGATGTCCATAAAGGCAAAGACATGCTCATCTTCGTAGATCTTGTTGCTCGGCATTTCGCCGCGAAGGATCTTGGCGAATATATTGTCGTTGTCGTAAGCGGTCATCGGTCCGGTTCCCTGGAAGATTTAAACGTTTGTGAGCTCAGTTTTCCGAGCGGAAAGGGGAGTGCGCCTTGAGAATGTTCTGTTCGCGCTCAACGAACTGCCGTTCCTGCTCAAGATAATCCCCAACTGCCTGCCTAAGCGAGGAGTTTGCAATGAAGTGGGCACTATAGGTTGTGACGGGCAGATAGCCTCTTGAAAGCTTGTGGGCCCCTTGAGCGCCAGCCTCCACAAACTTCAGGCCGCGGGAAATGGCGAAATCTATGGCCTGGTAGTAACAGGTTTCGAAATGCAGGCAGGGATGGTCTTCGAGGCATCCCCAGTTGCGGCCATAAAGGGTCTCACTGCCAATAAAATTCAAGGCGCCTGCAATGTAACGGCCCTCGCGCTTGCACATGACGAGCAGTATCTGATCAGCCATCACCTCGCAGATGAGGCTGAAAAACCCGCGGTTCAGATAAGGCGTTCCCCACTTGCGTTCACCGGTATCGGAATAGAACGCATAAAAGGCATCCCAATGATGTTCCTGAAGGTCGCTGCCGGTCAGCAGTTCAATGGTGATGTCATTTTCCAGTGCCAGCCCACGTTCCTTGCGTATGTTCTTGCGTTTGCGTGACGATAGCTGATTCAAAAAGTCATCAAATGTTGCGTAGTCATTGTTGCACCAGTGAAATTGCTGGTCCGTGCGCCTCAACATGCCCAGCGAACCAAGGTAACGCCACTCCGCTTCCGTCAGGAAGGTGATGTGAAACGACGAAGCCTTGATGCGTTCGCAAAGCTGCAGTCCGGCATGCAGTAGAAACTGCTCGTTTTGCTGTTGATAAGGGCCTTCGGGCACCAGCAGTCTGCGCCCGGTGGCCGGAGTAAACGGAACGCTGCACTGAAGCTTTGGATAATAGGCGCCACCGGCCTGCTCGAATGCGTCTGCCCACCCGTAGTCAAAGACATACTCACCCATGGAGTGGGACTTGAGATAGCACGGCATGCAGCCGAGCGTTTCGTCTTGAGCGCCACGCAATTCGAGGTGTTGCGGCAACCAGCCGGTTTCGGCACAGACGGAGCCACTGTCTTCCAGCGCCTTCAGAAAAGCATGTGACAGAAATGGATTGTAAGCGCGGGTTTCGGGATTGGCGGCGGCATTCCAGCTTTCCGGCGCTATGTCGGCAATGCTGCTGGCAACCCTGGCGTGGAGATGTTCGGTTTCAGGCTCGCTCATGGGTTTCCAGTGTCAATATTCATGTCAGGTCAGGCTTAAAGCCCTCGAAGGTAATCTGATCGGTGTAGTTCAGGGCAAATCGCCGCCTGTCTTCCGAGCGAACCGTCCAGCAGATAACGTGCATGCCAAGGGCCCGAAGGATACGCACCGCTGTGCTCGGCAGATCATCAACATCGTACGATATGAACTGAGGCCGAGTGAACAGCAGATGCATAAAGTACCGCATACGGAAGCGCTGGGAAGAGCTCAATTGCGACCATTCTTCCGCATCATGAAAGCGGCAGGCGACAATGCCGCGCGGAATGGCGGGGGCCAGCCGTCTCAACTCAGAAACGGAGGTCGGGTCGAATGACATCAGCGCCACCGCGCCCTCGTAGTCCTCCAGAGCTTCAGTAACACACCGTTCCAATGGGCCCACATTTCCCCATTGGCTCTTGACTTCGATGACCAGCGGAACACGTCCATCGACCCGGGTCAAAGCGTCAGCGAGACTGACAATATGGTCACTGGTACCGCGGTAAGCGATTTCACGAAGCTCATCTACTGAGCGTTCGATCAGCGGCCCGTGCGTATCAGTGAGACGGTCGAGGGTCTCATCATGAAAGACCACAGCAGTGCCGTCCGCTGTCAGCTGAACATCGATTTCTATCGTATGTCCTGCTTGAACAGCGGCATCGATCGCACCCGGTGAGTTCTCCACAATGCCATTCTTGGCATTATGGAGGCCCCGATGTGCGATGGGTCTGCTTATGAGCCAGTCAGGCGCGGACACAGCCTCGTAGTTCCCCTACGCAAGCTCGCTTACTGAATCTCGAATACCGCATCCACCTCAACGGCGACATTGAGCGGCAGGCTGCCTGCACCCAGAGCAAATCTGGCATGACGGCCACGATCGCCAAGCACTTCGACCATCAGGTCTGAAGCGCCATTGATGACTTTCGGGTGGTCCGTGAAGTCAGTGGGACAATTGACGAAGCCGCCAAGCTTTACACACTGTTTGACGCGCTCCAGATCTCCGCCGCAGGCTGACTTCAGTTGCGACAGGATGTTGATGGCGCAAAGCCGTGCAGCAGCAGCACCTTCCTCAATCGAAAAGTCTTTTCCAACCTTCCCGACATACTCAAGGCCGTCCGGGCCCAGTGTTACCTGGCCTGAAATGAAGACCATGTTGCCGGTCACCACATAGCCCACATAGTTGGCCACAGGGGCCGCGGGTTCAGGCAGTGTAATACCGAGGTCGGACAAACGTTGTTCAATATTGCTCATGGAAGAAAATCCTCTGCTGCAGGTGTAAAGTGTTGAGTTCCAGATTCTGTGTTCGTCTGTTT
>JAJFHB010000023.1 GCA_021775795.1 Hyphomicrobiales bacterium
TGAAGCAGGATTATCCGGGCCTCATGGAGCTCATCGTTATTGACGACGGCAATCCCGAGTCGATTGAATCGCTGATCGGCAACAGCCTGGTTCCCTCGCCGCATTCCTTGCGGATTCTTCGCACCGAGGAGAATTGTGGGCTGGTTGCAGCGCTCAACTACGGCCTTGCGGAGGCCAGACACGAACTGATAGGCCGCATCGATTGTGACGACGCCTGGTCGCACGACAAGATCAAACATCAACTTGATGTGTTGCGCGCAGACCCCAGCGTGACGCTGACGGCAGGCCGAGGTCTGTGGTTGTTCATTGATGGCGATGCGCCCATGCTTGGCCAGCCGCGGTCGCCCGATTGGTGCTCCTTGTTGACTTACATGGAAACGGATGGATGCCCTTTTCCGCACGGCACAATCCTGGCAAGAAAAAATGTCTTCCGGCTTCTCGGCGGTTACCCGGCTGATCCGCGCTTCAAACACGCGGAAGACTTCGCCCTGTGGAGCGTGTGGCTGCGCTTTTTCAAAGCGACCATGGAAGAACTGCCACTCCTGGCGATGTCGCCGGGTCCCTGGTCAGTCTCCAGGCGTTATCACGGAGATCAGGCCCGTGCCGCGGGCCAAATCATGGATCGACTGAGACATCTGTCACTTGCTGAGACCGCACCGTTCGCCCTCGACGAGCTTTCCGCCTGCCTTGGTATTTCCTTGTTGCAGGCGGGTGTATTGTGTTTCCGTTTGTGGCGCGAGCGGCCGCTCATTTTGTGCCCGGAGGACGCAAAGAAAATTCTGGAGGCCGTTCTGCCGGACCGGAGCATCACCCAGGCTTTGCCATCTGAAGGCGACGTGCCGGTCACGATCGCGGACCTCGTGGAGGAATTTGGCGAGTCCATCCCCGAATTGCCGGCAGCGCGGTGCATATTGCTCCGCGTTGGTTAGTGGCGCTTCCATGTGAACGCGAAACGATCCTGCCATACCGAGGAACGCTAAGAGCGCGAGGCGATACCCATGAACATCCATCAATCCCTGAAGCAGCTTTTCGCCCGTATTTCTTTTCCGTGGAGACGGACGGCTCAGCACACGACTGCAGACGCGTTTCTTCAGCTTGATCAGGACGCGTTTGAAGGCCAGCGATGCCTCATGAAACTGCACCGGGAACACGGGCCTGTCTTTCAGAGCAACAGAGAAGGCCGGCTAACGACCTATGTGCTGGGTCACCCGCGCATTCGCCGCCTGGTGGCGCTGAGGAAAAGCGGACTGCCGTGCGAAACCATTGATCTGCGCCTGCTGTTTCCCGAAGGCTCCATCCGCGCCATGGACGGACCCGTGCACACGGATTACAAGCGTAAGATGGCGCAGGCCATGCAGGCCGTCTCCCTGGCCGAGCATGAGGCTCCCATCAGCATCATCATCGGCACTTGTCTGGACGAGATCGGAGAGACCGCGGGCACAGCGGTCGTGCTCGACAGCATTGCGACACCTTTGCGGGCTGCCGCCAGCACCGTGATGATCCGCATCCTCTTCGGCCTTGATAGCCAATCCGAGCGGTTTGCGCCGATCCGCGACGCCTATGTGCGCTTTTCTCCCGGCGAACCGACACGGAGCATCGGGCCGGAGCAAACTGCCGCCTTCCAGGACCTCCGATCTCTGATGGGTGATGAAATTCGCGACCTGGCGCGAGGCCGGAACAACTCCGCCCCCTCCAGCATGTTGAAGCAGATGCTTGAAGTCGGCAACTTTGATGAAACCCTGCTGGGTAATCTCATCTATCTGCATGAGGCATCGCACTATGACAGCTTCAGTCTGTGGCGCTGGATAATCCACTATCTGGCGCACAACGGAGATGTCGTGGCACAGTTGCGCCGCACCAAGGGGCAGGAGAAGCGCCGCCTCGCAGGCGCAATCGTTCTGGAGACCTTGCGCCTCAACCAGAGCGAGGGGTTGATAAGGCAGGTGACAGAGAGCTTTGAGTTTGAGGGAACCCATATACCATCGGGCACATACCTGCGCGCTTGTATCTGGGAGGGTCACAAGGATCCTGAAAATTTTCCTGATCCGTTCGCCTTTGACCCGGGAAGATTTCTCGGAGAGCCGCTTTCCCAGGACGTTTTCGCCCCCTTCGGCTTGGACCAGCATCACTGTATCGGCGCCGAGCTTGAAATCTTTGTCAGCAGCCTCTTCGTCGAAGAACTTGTCAGGCGCTTCGACATCGCCGTCTTGAATGACATGCCATCATTTTCCGGTCGCTATCACTGGCAGCCCCATCCGCAGACAAGCCTGCAGTTCACTCCGGTGGCGTGAGGTTGGGTCGCTTAAGGTCCATAACGATTGAAAAACACATCAAGCAACGAACCCGGCGGTGGCCTTTGCCATTTGTCCACCCCATCACGCCGCAGCATCTCGTTCCACAAATGACAACACTTGCTGTCCTGGACGGCAACCAGCAAGCGCTCGGTCTGGTCTGGATCGAGGGCATCCATGGCCTCGGTCCAGCCGAAAGGATAGAACAGTGATCTGGGGCTGATGTGATGGCTCAGGCCGCAAAGCTTTGCCTGTTCGGTCAAAAGGTCGGGCCCGATCTGACCCCATACGGCCTTGGAGCCCGTCTGCAGAGCCTGGATGAGACAGCGGCGCGTGAGATGATCACCGGGCGGCACTTTAAGCACCGCGGTGCCGATTGTATTGAGCGCATCTTGATAGCCGAACACATAGTCTGTATCCGGCAGGGCATCGCTCAGGCACACTACATCAAGGTCGACCCACCAGCCGGGTTTCCTGACCAGAAGTCCATATCGGAACATGTCGGAAAACAGTGCAACGCTGCCCTTGCCTCGACCTGTCTGGTAGGTGATCACCTGCGCTTCTGGGAAAATCTCGCCTGCATCGAGAACTGTGCAGCCTGATGGAGCATTGAGATCGGGCGCGTAGGTGTACAGGTCGACTGTGTGACCGTGTGACAGAAACGATTGAATGCACATCAGCTCGATCGGAGACAGTCTGTTTCCGTGCCAGAACGACTGGACGTGTGCTTTTGGGGATTGCTGTTTGGACAATTTGTTTTGTGCCGAGACTCAGACTTGTTGGTCAGAACTATCACCCCGAGGGCGATGGCAGTGCAAGCGAAATGGGATCAGGCTTCGGGTGTGAGCTGCGATCACCTGATTGAACCAAGAGTTTGCCAGGTGCCAGTGGCGGCGGTCCATCTCACTGGCTTTGCAGGGCCGTGGAGAGGTGGCGGAATGGATGCCCGCAATTGGCCCACGCAGGGGACTGGTGGCATTTGGCAATTTTTATTGCGATGCAAACTATTTTCTTGTGCAGTGCAGCATAACTGCTCTATGAAGGCAGTTGATTTCTGATTATCCCCAAAAATGGATCTGCCCCACGTGACCAAGCTGAC
>JAJFHB010000221.1 GCA_021775795.1 Hyphomicrobiales bacterium
CCGGCCTTGAGATGCTCGATGGAGAGGAACGGCGTCCCGTCCACAAGCCCGTCCAGGTGATCAAGCGCCGGGGCTTCGCTGGAAATCTCGCTTGCGTGCCGGGCAACATCTTCCACGGACAAGACAGTGGACACCGAACCATCTCCATGGCCCCGGGTCCGCGGTTTTGCTGCGGGCTTCTTTGTTGAAGATGGTTTTGTCGGTTTGCGAGCCATCAGTGCGCCCCGAGGTAGGCATCGATGACGCGCTTGTCGTTGCGAATTTCATCCGGCAATCCCTCGGCCAGCACCTCGCCATGAGCAAGACAGTAGATGCGCTGAGCCAGATTCATGATGACGCGCATATTGTGCTCGATGACAAACAACGTGATACCGAATTCCTCGTTGGCACGTTTGAGCCGGTCGATCAGACCATTTATCAATGTCGGATTGATCCCTGCCGTAGGCTCATCCAGCATCAACATCTCCGGTTCGTTCATCAAGGCCATGGCAAACTCGAGAAGCTTTTGTTGCCCGAACGAAAGGTCTCCCGCCAGCAGGCGTCGTTTCTCATACAGGCCGACAAATTCGAGCAGGTTTTCAGCCCGCTCCACGCCCTCACCGGTTTGGCGGTGAAACAACTCCAGGAATGATGCTTTCCGCATGGAGCGGCTGATCAGCATGTTCTGCACACAATCCATGCCACCATAGATGCGCGTTTGCTGAAACGTCCGCAACAGCCCAAGTCTGGCAATCTGCGGCACCCGCATGTGCGATATTTCCTGTGCCCGGAACCGGATCGACCCTTCGTCGATGGGGTGATAGCCAACAACCGAGTTGAACAGTGTCGTCTTGCCCGAACCGTTGGGTCCGATGAGACCTACGATGGTGCCTTTCTCAACTTCCATGGACACAGCCCGGTTAGCGACAACGCCGCCAAAGGTCTTGCTGACGCTATTGACCTTGAGCAGCACCGTCATCGGCCCTCCTCCCGGGCCTCATCAGGCGTCTCGACCCGGTGGCCGAAACGTTCGGGAAACAGAATCTTGAGGCGCCCCATGATGCCCTCCGGGAAAAACACAACAATCGCCACAATGAGGACGCCCAGTGCAACCCGTTGCCAGCCAAGGATATAAGTCCAGGTCAGTTCCTTTGTGATCTGAAAAACAACAGCTCCAATGATCGGCCCCCACAATGTTCCCTTGCCGCCGAGAATGGCCATCAGAACCATCCAGACACCAATAGTGGCACCGGAAAATGCCGTTTCCGTCGGGTCAATGAAGCGTTTCAGATTGCCATAGATGCCCCCCGCAGCGCCGAGGAACAGGGCAGAGCAAGTCCAGGCGGTCACCTTGATGCGGGTGGTATACATGCCCATGGCTTCCGCCTTGTCTTCATCATCACGAATGGCGTTGATGGCAAGGGCGAAACGGCTTCGCAAAAGCGTTGCGATGGCGCAGAAGGTAAGAATGGCAAGGCCAAAGGCGAGGTAATAGTGCAGCCGGTTGATGTTACCCATTGAGCGCGGCGGCTCTGCCGGTGTCATGCCGGATCCCGCGCCGATCCACTCCCAGCCGCTGGCAAGCTCGCCCATGGCAATGCCAAGGCCGAGTGTGCAGATTGCAAAATAGTGTCCGCGTAAACTCAGGACCAGAGCACCCAGAACGACCGCGAAAAGTGCTGCAAGCAACGCTGCCACGGGCAATCCCGCGACAAGTCCTGTGAGATATTGCCCCTGATCGAAAACAAATTCGGTACCGCCGCCACGGGCGTCCGTATACTCACTCACTTCGTAGTAGAGCCCGACCTGGACAACCGCGCAGGCATACATGCCAACGCCAACGAACACGACATTGCCGAACGAGTTGTACCCCATCTGCCCGCCCACAAGATCCCAGGTAAGAGCGAACACAACAAACAGCCAGAGCTCAGCCATCTGGGCCTGGTAGGCTGGAAACAGCAACGGCGCTGCAAGACCAACGACAGCGATGCCGCCATAGAGCATCAGCTTGCTTGTGAATGAGGATTGGCCGTTGTTACTCACCTGCACCGGCCCCTATTTCAAATACTGGCGTTTGCGTCCAAGCCACCAGGCACGCAACAACAACACGAGCACGAGAAGCCCGAAAACAAAGGCAATCTGGAATTCCACACCAAGCAGAAAGCCCGCCATGTTCTCCGCCGCCCCCAGCCCGAGACCGGCAGCGAGAACACCACCAATGTTCCCAAGGCCGGCAACGATGACGATCATGAAAGAGCGCACTGTATAGGGCAGGCCGAAGTAGGGATGGATCGTATAGGCCATCGCGACCAGCGCACCGGCAGCACCTGCAATTGAGGCATTGAGCGCAAAGGTCGCGGCATAAACCTTGTTGGTGTCGATGCCGAGCACGCGCGCCGCCCTTGGGTTTTGCGCTGTGGCGCGAATGGCCTGGCCAAGGCGGCTGCGTTTCAAAAAGACATACAGACAACCCCCCAGTATCAGGACCAGGAAGAAGGCCAGTATCTTGATGTTTGATACCGAGATGCGATAGCCGTCAACAGAGAACACCAGGCGTCCAAGTTCTGCATCTGCCGTCCGCGTGTCTCCGCCGAAATAGATGTTCATGAGCTGTTGCAGGATGATCGACAGGCCAAAGGTTGCCAGCAGCGACGTGAACAGATCCCGGTCAACAATGCGAAAAATGACAACGTGGTAGAGCAACAGACCAAGCGCATAGAGCAGGACCGCCGCAACCGGCACAGCCAGCAGCGGATGCATCCCGGCGTGCCACATGCCAACGGCGACAAAGCCGCCAAGCATGACGTATTCGCCCTGGGTTACGTTGATGATGTTCATCACCCCCCAGACCAGCGCCATGCCATAGGCGACCAATGCAAATATCGCGCCGATGAGAATGCCATTGATGATCAGATCAAGCGTCAGGCCGGGCGTCGACACCAGCAAATAGAGGTCTGGTGCCCAGGGCATAAGCAGATCTCTCATGGCAAATCACAACCCTGTTGAGATGAGAAAGGCCGGCCAGGCGCAAGCCTGGCCAGCCGTCGTTTTGGAATTCTAGCGGTCGGCCCAGCCCGGACGCGGGTGGATCAACTCTGCAGCTGCCCATTCGGTCGGAGCAACAACCACATACTCGCCATTTTGAACCTGATACAGAACCATTGGCTTGGCGACATTCTTGCCGGTCTCATCAAACCGGATATTGCCGTAGAAGGTCTGCATATCGGTCGCTGCCAGGGCATCACGTACCGCCACCTGGTCAAGCGTGCCGGCGCGGTTGAAGGCATCCGCAAACGTCATCACAGCAGCACTGGACTCGGCTGCCTGATAGGGCGGTGCATAGCCGTATGTCTCTTCAAAAAGCGCTGCATAATCGGATGCCGAGCCGAACAGATCATCGGAGTATGTCAATGTCGGCGCCCATTGAGAGGCACACAATGTGTATTCCGAGCCCGCTTCAAACTTGCCGATGATGTCTGCAGAATCGCAGTGCGTCATGGCCAGCATGGGCACGTCAATCTGCATTTCCTGAATTTGCCGAATGGCCGTGGCTGCACCCTTTGCGTGGCCCGAAACAACCAGCAAATCCGGTTGCAGGGCATACACCCTTGAAAGGATAGCCGCCATGTCATTCAGTTCTTTTGGCAGGTTTTCGTCGATGACAATCTGCATGCCGTAGCGTTCCGCATCTTCAATGACACCGGCCCGCACATCCTGGCTGAAGGGGTCATTTTCGAAAGCCAGGGCAACGGTAAGCTCACTGGGTTCCTTACCCAGATCGCCCGCCCGCTCCGCAGCAAGCGAAACCGCACTTGCCAAATACTGCTCTGATGTGGAGAGCACGGCGAAAAGATACTGATAACCCTTGGTGAAGAGCGAGCGGGAAGCGCCATTCCCTTCAACCATCGGAACCCCATACTGCTCCGTCACCGGTGCAATGGCCTTGGTCAGACCG
>JAJFHB010000222.1 GCA_021775795.1 Hyphomicrobiales bacterium
CTCCGCCATCAGGTCGAAATCGGATCTGTGGGCGGTGTCTTCTTCCTTGGGCGAAATGTCACCTCTCGTGCACAGGTTGAGCAGCTGACCGGATACTTTGCGAATGCGGATAGCGCGCTTCCTCCCTTTCTTTCTGTCGACCAGGAGGGGGGCTATGTTCAGCGCCTGCGCCATCGTGACGGTTTCACGCTCATTCCAAGCGCCCTTCGCATCGTAGAGCGACATGGCCGCGAAGCTGCGCGCGAAATCTATGCAGCAGTTGCAGATGAACTCTCCCGAACCGGCTTCAACGTCAATTTCTCGCCCGTTGTTGACCTGAACACCAACCCCAACAACCCGATCATCGGTAGCATCCGGCGCAGTTACAGCCATGATCCTGACGTGGTGACGGCTTACGCGGACATCCTTGTGGAAACACACACCCGCCACAACGTCGTGACCGCCCTGAAACACTTTCCTGGTCACGGCTCCAGCACAGCCGACAGCCACGAAACGCTCGTCGACATTACGAACACCTGGGGAAATGCCGAGCTTGAGCCCTATCGAGAGCTTTTTGCTGGCGGCTACAGCGGCATGGTCATGGTTGGCCATCTCTACAACGCAGAATTGGACGATGGCGGCAGAAGGCCTGCAACCTTTTCTCCGCAGGTCGTCGATGGGTTGCTCCGCGAAACCCTTGGTTTCAACGGTGTGGTGATTACAGATGACCTTGAGATGGGGGCAATTCAGGAGGCCTACAATCTTGAACAGACCGTTGTGCAGGCCATTCTTGCCGGCAACGACATCCTTTTGTTCTCGCAATCCGAGCAGGCCCGTTCCAATCTGCCCGAGCAGATCTTTGCCATTGTCGAGCGTGCAATTGCTGCTGGAACAATTGATGAAGCACGCATTCGGCAGTCCTACGAACGCATCGCCACCCTCAAAATACAGATTATAGGTAACTAGGCGATCTAAGCGACGCGTGCCTTGGGTTCGGCCGGACACATGCTCAAGAGCCATTCGCGGAACCGCCTGACCCCGGTCATGCCTCGTGATGGTTTGGTGCTCACCAGGTAGTAGCTGAAACCGGTCACGACCGGCGTTGGCAGCGGCATGACAAGGCTGCCATCTGCTATTTCATCATCGATGAACGGTTTGCGGCCGATGGCAATGCCAAGACCTTCTTTTGCTGCCCGCAACGTCGATGAGCGGGCATCAAGTTCAAGCCAGTGTGCAACATCTGCCTGTGGCAGGCCCTGGTTCGTCAGCCAGTCTGCCCATTCGCCCGGTTCGGAATTGCAAAACACAAGCGTATGCTCAAGCAGGCTGCGGGCCCCCTCGATCTTTGATGTCTGCTCAATGTATTTTGGCGAGCAGACAGGCACGATGGCTTCGCGGAACAGGAAATCACCGTTTGCATCGTCCATCGGTGAAGATGTGTAGTGGATCGCGAGATCAACACCCGTGCCGGCAAGGTCGCTCGGTCGTGTGTTGGTCATCAGCCTGACGGTGATGTCAGGATGGGCTTCATGGAATTTTCCCAGCCTGGGAATAAGCCACATTTCAGCGATGGCCGGGAACAGGCTTACTGTCAGGTAGGTGCGGCCGCGGGGTTTGGCCACCCGGGCGGTTGCCTGCTCAATAAGATCAAGCGCCTCGCGCAACTCAACATGATAGCTGCTGCCTTCGGCAGTAAGCGACAGTCTGTTGTTGTTGCGGATAAACAGTTGAATGCCGAGGTGATCCTCCAACGCCTTCACCTGATGGCTTACGGCGGAGGACGATATCAACAGCTCATCTGCTGCCTGCTGAAAGTTGCAGTGACGCGCGGCCGCTTCGAAGGCCTTGATTGCTGCAAATGGCGGTAGACGACGACCCATTGATTGTGTCCTCAGGCTGCTTTGGCGCCTCGTGCTGGACTTCCGCCTCGCCAGCATTCAAGACGCGCAGAGTTTTGCATTCCTCGTCCTGAAGTCAAGATTTTTCAATGGCCTCTGAGCCGATTTTCCCCTATCACGTTGAAACCTCCAAACAAGCGATCGTGCGTTGGCAATCGGGACGACATGCATGAAATATTCGCTGCTCAGCCTTCTCCGCCAGGGGTTGAAGGGTCATGCCGATTGGCCACGCGCCTGGCGCGAGCCTGAGCCGAAAGAACGCTACGATGTGATCATCGTCGGTGCCGGCGGACATGGTCTGGCAACCGCGTACTATCTTGCCAAGGAACATGGCGTTCGCAATGTCGCAATCCTGGAGCGCGGTAATTTGGGTAGTGGCAATGTTGGCCGCAACACGACCGTTGTGCGGTCAAATTATCTCTTGAATGAAGAGCTGCCGTTCTACGAATGGTCTTTGAAGTTGTGGGAGGGATTGTCCCGGGAACTCGATTACAACGTCATGTTCAGCCAACGTGGCCTCCTCGAACTGCTGCACTCGGATGCGGATGTGGACGCTGCCGTCCGGCGGGCAAATGCCATGCTTCTGCACGGCGCTGATGCTGAGATATTGAACCGCGAACAAACCTTGAAGCGCGTGCCGATTGTCGATCCGGATAATGCGCGTTTTCCAGTGTGCGGCGCTTTGCTTCAGCGGCGTGCGGGCACCGCCCGGCACGATGCTGTGGTCTGGGGCTATGCCAGAGCGGCTGATCGTCTGGGCGTTGACATCATTCAAAACTGCGAAGTAACAGCAATCCGCCGGGACAACGCTGGTCGGGCGATTGGGGTCGATACGACCCGTGGTCACATCGCTGCGGACAAAATCGGGCTTGCAGCAGCAGGCCACTCAAGCCGCGTTGCCGAGATGGCCGGTCTTCGGTTGCCTATCGAATCACACAAGCTTCAGGCGTATGTGACAGAAGGCGTGAAGCCGCTGCTCGATAAGGTCGTCACGTTCGGGGTCGGGCATTTCTATATCTCCCAGTCCGACAAGGGCGGGCTGGTATTTGGCGCCAATCTGGACGGCTACAATTCTTACGCCCAGCGTGGAAACCTGCCGAATGTTGAAACAACGATTGAGGCCGGGGTTCACTTGATGCCGTGTCTCAGCCGTTTGCGGTTGTTGCGTCACTGGGCGGGAGTGATGGATATGTCCATGGACGGTTCCCCCTTCATCTGCAAAACACCAGTGGGCGGTCTCTATTTAAATGCGGGTTGGTGCTACGGCGGCTTCAAGGCAACACCGGCGTCCGGCTGGTGCTTTGCCCACACAATCGCACGGGACGAACCGCATCCCCTCAATGAGCATTTCGTTCTCGACCGTTTTCATCAAGGCCGCGCCATCGATGCCAAGGGCGCAGGCCCGCAACCAAACCTGCATTAGGAGGGAAGTTATGCGGATAGACTGCCCCCTCTGTGGTGAAAGACCATTGGAGGAATTCACCTATCGCGGTGATGCTTCCCTCAAGCGTCCGACAGGTGCAACTGCAGATTCACAATCCGCCTGGTCGGATTATGTTTACATCCGCGAAAACCCCAAAGGTCCTCACAAGGAACATTGGCGCCATGCTGGTGGTTGTGGCGCCTGGCTGGTTGTTGGTCGCAATACGGCAACGCATGAAATATCGGATGTAAAACTTGCCAGGCCCGGGCGGGGTGGTATGCGATGAACGGCCAGACAAACAGGCTGGCCCGCGGTGGCGTCATTGTCCGCGAGGCACCGCTGAGGTTTCTCTTCAATGGTGAGCAGTTCGAGGGGTTCGAAGGCGATACTCTGGCCGCAGCATTGCTGGCAAACGGTGTTCGCCTGATCGGCCGCAGCTTCAAGTATCACCGGCCACGCGGGGTGTTTACCGCAGGCAGCCATGAGCCCAACGCGCTGGTTGAATTAAGGTCGGGCGCGCGTCGTGAGCCCAACACACAAGCGACTGTAGCTGAGCTTTTCGATGGGCTTGAGGCCCGCAGTCAGAACTGCTGGCCTGATGTGCGTTACGACCTTCTGTCGCTCAATCAGCTGCTTTCGCCTTTTCTGGCAGCCGGCTTTTACTACAAGACGTTCAAGTGGCCGCGAAAATTCTGGACGGCCGTTTATGAGCCTTTGATCCGTCGGGCCGCAGGCCTTGGCCGCGCCGCAGAGACCGGTGATCCGGACCGTTACGAAAAATCATATGCACATTGCGATGTCCTCGTCATTGGCGCCGGGCCTGCTGGAATTATGGCAGCGAAGTCTGCGCGCGAAGCAGGCGCCCGCGTAATCCTGTGTGATGAGAGCGCCCGTATTGGTGGTGCATTGCTTGACGAAGCCATCGATATCGACGGCCAGGCGGGGTCGGAGTGGGGACTGGATGCGCCAACCATGCTTGAGCGCATCGGGGTTCGTGTCATGGCGCGAACGACGGTCGCCGGGTGGTACGATAACAACAGCTTTGCCGCGGTCGAACGGCTCGCCGATCATGTGCTTGAGCCGCCGGCTCATATGCCCCGGCAAAAACTCCGGCGCATTGCTGCGCGGCAGGTTGTCATCGCAACAGGCGCTCATGAACAGCCATTGCTGTTCGGCAACAACGATTTGCCGGGGATCATGCTGGGCTCTGCAGCGCGAGCATTTGTCAATCATTATGCGGTGCGCCCGGGTGAGAGAGCCGTCATCTGCGGAAACAATGATGACATTTTCACAACAGCCAGGGATCTGGCGCGGGCAGGGGTCGACATCGCGGCAATTATCGACAGTCGGGATGAACGTGCAGATGTCGCAGGTCCCGTCAGCGGCAATTCGATTGTAACCCGTGCCCGGGGCGGGCGCGCCGTGACAGGCGCGTACATCAGCTCGGGTGACGGCGGAGCGGAGCGCTGGGTGCGTTGCGATCTCATCTGTGTATGTGGGGGCTGGGCACCAGCAGTGCACCTTATGTCGCAACGCGGGAACAAGCCCGTATGGAATGACGCCTTGCAGTGCTTTGTGCCCGGGGAAACAGAAACATCATCATACATCTGTGCGGGATCTGCCGCCGGCGTGTTCGATACACACTCCTGTCTTGCAGACGGTGCCCGTGCCGGGCAATTGGCAGCCGAACGTGCGGGTCATCTTGATCCAGTCATGTCACGTCTTCCTGAAAGGGCAAGCGGTCCCTATCAGGGCGCAATTTCGCCAATGCCGGCGTTGGTGTCGGGCAAGAGCAAATGTTTCATCGATCTGCAAAACGACGTAACGGACCGCGATGTTGAGCTTGCCGTCCGCGAAGGGTATTCCGCCGTTGAGCATCTGAAGCGTTACACCACCCTGGGTATGGCGACAGACCAGGGCAAGACATCCAACGTGAACGGCCTTTCCGTTCTCGCAGCTTCCCGCGGTA
>JAJFHB010000223.1 GCA_021775795.1 Hyphomicrobiales bacterium
ACAACGAATCCAATGGGCGGTGCGGCGCGGCATCCATATGGCACGCCCGGGCGGCACAACCCAGGCGCCGGTTTCCGTGACAACACGCATGATGCCGCTCTCCGCATGCACAATCTGATCTGCATCATGGGCATGCGGAGCAATGTCAAAACCCGCCGGAAAATCTTTCGCCAATGTTTCGAGGATCATGAGAAACCATGTTTGTCACTTAATCAGTATAACTTGCCATAACAGCGACAGACCGCAAAGATCCGATGGGCTAGAAAGAACCATGTTTTTGCAGTGGTGAACCCCATGATGACAACCCGATCCTCGCTGATGTTTCTGAACGTGGCGCATTTCCTCGACCACTTTTTTTTGCTGATATTTCCAACAGCAGTGCTGGCCCTGCACGTCGAATGGGACCTCAGCTACGCCGATGCCCTGGCCTATGGCACCGCAGCCTTCGCAGCCTTCGCCCTTGGCACCCTGCCTGCGGGCTGGCTCGGCGACCGCTGGAGCCGGGATGGCATGATCTGTGTGTTTTTCCTTGGCATCGGAAGCTCCAGCATTCTGACCGGCTTTGCCGGCGGCCCGCTGACGTTGATGGCCGGACTGGCAGCACTGGGGCTCTTTGCAGCAATCTTCCACCCGGTGGGCCTTGCCCTGGTGACCGAGGCCACCGACAAGCCCGGCCACGCCTTGGCTGTCAACGGTGTCTGGGGAAACATGGGACTGGCCGCAGCCGCTCTTGCGACGGGTCTTTTGACCGACAGCTTCAACTGGCGCATCGCCTTTATTGCACCAGGTGTTGGTTCCGTCCTGGTCGGGGTGGTTTACATGCACTTCCTGCGCCAGGCGCGATTGCGCGGCAGCAAGACCGTCAAGAAAACAGTGGCCCTCCTGCCCGCGACAAACAACCAGCGTTTACGTGTCTTTGCGCTGATCGCCGTCTCCGCTCTGTTTGGAGGACTGATCTTCAACGGCGTGACCGTTTCATTGCCAAAACTTTTCGAAGAGCGGCTGGTGGACTATGTCACCGGTCTTTCAGAAGTTGGCTTTGCCGCCGCGCTTATTTTTGCACTGGCAGCCTTCGCCCAATTGCCCGTCGGCCGATTGCTTGATCACTTTGGCGCCAAGCCCATCCTGCTGGCGCTTTTGACGGTTGAGTGTCTTTGTCTGGCAGTCGTTGCTCAGGCACAAGGCGCTCTAGCCTTCATCTGGGCAGCTCCCTTGCTGTTGGTGGTCTTCGGCGCCCTGCCGGTCACCGGCTGGCTCATGGCCCATTATGTTCCATCTGAGTGGCGCGCCCGTGCCTTTGCCCTGGAGTATGTATTGTCGCTCGGTGTCGGCTCTCTCGCCGTGCCGATGATCTCGCTCCTGCACGGACGGGGCGGCTTCTTTTATCTGTTCACGATTCTCGCCGCCTTCTCCGCCCTCATCCTGGCAGCCGTGTTTATGTTGCCGGCCCTCCGCAAAGAGCCGGCTCCGATCCCAGCGGAATAAACCAAACAGAGGTCTTACTTGGCGATCAGTCCCACCTTCGTCCGCAGGCTGTCGAACACAAAAGCCTGTCCCATGGGCACGATCAACGAGACTGCACTCACGGCAATGGGCACTGCGAAAGCCAGAACGAAAGACAGCCAGAGACTGCCGGTGGCAAATGTCGGGTCCGGGAAATATATAAGGCCGACAGCCAGGCCAGCAGCAATGCTGACCAGCGCCCCGACCCAGGTGTAACGCGCGTTATACAGCCCAAAGAAGACCGGAAAGGCGAGCGCTGCACAAACCAGATCAGCAATCAGGAACAGATAAAGCACGCCATAACCCTGGGAGGCGATGGCAACGATCGGTATTGAGGCGACAAGGATCAAAATACGGGAGAGCTGCAGCAGCTTTTTCGAGCCCATGTTCGGCAGGGCACGTCCCATGTCGACGACAATGAGGCTCGATATGGCATTGAGGATCGTGTCCGCGCTGCTCATGACGAGCGCAATGCCCGCCGCCAGAACCGTCAGAATAAGCCAGTTCGGCAGGGCCTCAAAGAGCACCGCAAACATGGCGCCCGACGGCGCCCCTTCAAGACCGCTGGCAACAAAGGCAAGGCCGAACAAGCCCATGGCAAAGACTGCAATGCCCGAAATCACGCCGCCAATCGCAAAGCTTGTATTCAGGGTTTTCTCGTCCCGGGAGGCAAAGACCCGTTGCCAGTAGCCCTGATGGAAAAGGTTTGTGAGCAACACGGCCAGGAACAACGCAATACCGCCCTGAATGCCGGGCAGGAACGAGATGTCCGCAAGATGCGCCGCCTTTTCAGCGAGCCCTTCGCTGACGCCCGATGCACCACCCACCGCCATCCAGCCGGCAATCGCTGCAACAATCAGAACCGGCAAAATAAGAAGAAGCTGCAGGCCGTCGGTGAAAACCGAGGCGCGAAGACCGCCATAGAGCGTGTAGAGCAGCGTTGCCGCCATCACAACAGAGGCAGACAGCCAAAGCGGCACATCCGCTAGAATCTGCACAATGCCCGCAACCGCTGTGAGCTCAGCTGTCAAAAACATGCCCATGTAGAAGACCATCGCGACCAGCGTTACCAGATAGACGATGCCGCCAAACCGGTGCCAGAGATATTCGGTAAGAGAATGACCTTCCGGCATGATTTCGCGCATGCGCCGACCCAGGGGAATAAAGGCAAACCCGACAGCACCCGCACCAAGGGCATAACCGGTGATCGCCGCAATGCCACCCCAGGTTCCCGTTTCCGGCGGCACAAACAATATCCATGCACCCAGTCCGGTTGCAACGATGGTTGCCGAACCCGCAACGGTGCCGAGGCTGCCGCGCGCTGTGATGTAATCTTCTGTCGAGCCGGAAATGCGGCGCGAGTAGAGCACCCCCATGAGGGCAAAAAGCGCGCAGGCGAGTACGAGAATTGTGGTGACCATTGTGACAGTCATTGGCGATCTCCTTCGGTGATCTCTCACACCGTGACAAAAGGAGATCCGGGGCGCAGTTAGTCGCGGGGAAAAAGTATTTTCCGTTCCTCCGCCGGCATGACCCGGATCAGGTTCTAAGGGTTCACCAGGCGGCAGAAGCATGTTGCCCTGCCAAGGCATCTCAGCAGCAAAGCTGCACCCCTCGGACGGGGTCAATCTGGCCGAGACGGGTAATCGGTGCAAGAGGAAATCGCTTTTTGTGCA
>JAJFHB010000224.1 GCA_021775795.1 Hyphomicrobiales bacterium
CCGGATGTGCAGTCTGGCCCAGGGCCGGTGACAAAGGAATTTCTGGTGGAAGCTGAAGCAAACAGCAGCAGTGCGCTAACGCAGGCTAAGGATTCGAAAGATGACGAGGCCGCGGAAACCGCTGCAGGAATTGGAAAAATCCGCCCGCTCCGTGGGTTGCTGCCACTGCTAAAGCCCTACCGCAGCAGGATTTTTGCAGCACTTGTTGCACTTGTTGTGGCTGCTGCAACCACATTGGCGGTGCCGCTGGCTGTGCGGCGGATGATTGACAATGGTTTCAATGAAGAAAGCGCCCAGTTTATCGACCAGTATTTCGGCATGCTCGTTCTGGTGGCGTTGCTTTTGGCCGTTGCCAGTTCAGCCAGGTTCTATTTTGTCACCTGGATTGGTGAGCGCATGGTTGCTGATCTGCGCATGTCAGTGTTCGATAAACTCACGAATTTGTCTGCGAGTTTCTACGATGTGACCAGAACCGGGGAAGTTCTCTCCCGCCTCACCGCAGATACAACCCAGATTAAAGAGACATTCGGTTCTACGCTCTCGATTGCCCTGCGCAATGTGGTTCTGCTTGCAGGCGCTGTGGCAATGATGGTCGTAACGAGCCTGAAACTCAGTGGTCTGGTATTGCTGGCCCTGCCGCTTATTGTTCTGCCTCTGGTTTTGTTCGGGCGCTGGGTGAGGCGATTGTCACGATTGGCGCAGGATAATCTGGCGGATACGTCGGCATTTGCCTCCGAGCGTTTGAATGCCATTCAGACCGTTCAGGCCTTCGTCCGACAGGTTGCGGATCAACAAAGATTTGCGGCAAGTGCGGAAGAAGCCTTCGATGCCGCCCGCCTGCGGGCAAGGGCCCGCGCTTTCCTGACCGCCTGTATCATCTTTGTAACCTTCTCGAGCGTTGTTGGCGTGTTGTGGTATGGCGCCCGCGATGTGCTGGGAGGGCGTCTCACGCCCGGCGAGTTGTCTCAGTTCGTGCTCTACGCAGCCTTTGCTGCCGGCGCCATGGGGGCCTTGAGTGAGGTGTGGGGGCAGGTGCAGTCGGCTGCGGGTGCGGCGGAAAGACTGAGCGAACTGTTGGCCATTCGGCCTGATATTGAAGCTCCCGATAATCCTGTTCCTCTACCAACGCCTGGCCGCGGCGAGATTCGGTTTGAAAATGTGGTGTTCCACTATCCCACCCGTGCCGAAACGCCTGTTCTCAACGGCGTATCTTTCACCATCGGGAAGGGTGAGACCGTAGCCATCGTCGGGCCCTCCGGGGCGGGCAAAAGTACACTCTTCAGCTTGCTGCTGCGGTTCTACAATCTCTCCTCGGGCCGAATTCTTGTCGATGACGTGGACATTGCAGAGACAGATCCTTCCGCCGTGCGCGAGCGCATTGCCATCGTGCCGCAGGAATCGGTGATCTTTTCGAGTTCCGCCCGCGAAAACATTGCCTATGGCCGGCCCGATGCATCGGAAGCGGAGATTGTCGCTGCGGCGGAAGCGGCACTGGCGCATGGTTTTGTCGCAGATCTGCCAGAGGGATACGACACGCCGTTTGGTGAGCGCGGCGTCACCCTTTCAGGCGGACAGAGACAACGTATTTCCGTGGCGCGGGCGTTGCTCAAGGACGCCCCGATCCTGCTGCTTGATGAAGCAACCAGCGCCTTGGACGCGGAATCGGAGAAAAAGGTGCAGACCGCGCTTGATCATCTCATGAAAGGGCGAACTTCTCTTGTGGTTGCTCACCGCCTGGCGACGGTCCGAAATGCGGATCGTATTCTGGTTTTAGAGAACGGTTGCGTTGTCGCAGAGGGAACCCACAACGAATTGCTGAAACAGGGCGGTCTGTATGCGCGGCTTGCGCAGTTGCAGTTTGGCTCTGATCTCGACCAGGAGGAAGTTGAGCGACCTAGCGCTCAGTGAGTTTGAGCTCGATACGGCGGTTGCGGCGTTTTGCTTCTTCCGTATCTTCAGGATCAAGCGGCTGAAATTCTGCAAAGCCTGCGGCGACCAATCGAGCCGGTTCGACCCCGCGGCTCATCAAAAACTGCACCACTGAAATGGCACGGGCCGTAGACAGTTCCCAGTTTGACGGGAAGGGAGCGGTTCGGATCGGATCCGAATCCGTGTGACCGTCCACACGAAGCACCCAGTTGATGTCTTCAGGTATGATGGCTTCCAGTTCCAGCAGAGCGCCGGCCAGCTTGTCCAACTCAAGCTCCCCCGCTTCGTTAAGGTCTGCGGCACCCTTGGCAAAGAAAATGTCTGCCTGAAAGACGAAACGGTCGCCGACAATCTGGATGTCTGATCGCTGGCTCAAGATCTCCCTGAGCTTGCCAAAAAATTCAGAGCGATACTGGGCCAGTTGCTGAACCCGTTCAGCCAGAGCAGCATTCAGCCTGCGGCCCAAATCCTCAATCTGTGTTCTGGCCTCAGCGTCATCGCTTTCGGAAGCGGCCAGGGCTTCTGCAAGCGCCCCCAATTGCCGCCGTAACGCCAGAATCTGCTGATTAAGCAGTTCAACTTGAGCGAGCGCTGTGTCACGCAGGCTGCGCTCTCCGTCAAGCTCTGCCTCCAGTTCGGCAAGCACACCACCGCTTTCATCGGCCCGCGTTGCCGCCTCGTCCAGAATAGACATAAGGCCGGCGTTCTCTGCTTCTGAGTCTGCGAGGCTATCGTTCAATGAGCCAAGGCTGGCCTCGAGTTCTGATGTTGCCGCCTTTTCCAGTGCAAGCAGTTCAGAGAGGCCGGCGATTTGAGAGCGCAAACGGTTCAGCGCTGAGTCCTGATCCGAGATGTCGCGCGCCAGCAGAAACTGCGCCAGCATGAAGATGGAAAGCAGGAAAATGATGACAAGAAGCAGGGTGGCCATGGCATCGACAAACCCCGGCCAGTAAAACTGCTCCTGTTCACGTCTTCGGCGGGCAAGCCCTGCCATGTGTTACTCATCTCCCTTTTTGGAGCGAGAGCGTGGTGTTCGGGCCGGGGGTGCTTCGGGAGGCACGGCCAGCCTGTCGAGAACGCTTTTCATCTCGGATTGCTGATCAGCCTGTGCCTGCGCCCACTCGCGCACCACTTTTTGTTCATCGCGCATCTGCTTGACGAGGCCGTGAACAGCCTCTGCCAGTATTTCGATGGATTCCATTTCCGGCGCTTCATCTGCCACCGAAAGTGATTGTTGCAGCGTATCGTCTATGCGGCCGAGATTGTCCTGCATTTCACGCAATTCAGCGCGCATGTAGCCTGGCATGCCGCCGCCTGCGCCATCACCTGCCGTAATGTCCGTAACGGTCGACAACCAGTCTTCAAGGTCATTGTAGAAGCGGTTCTGTGCCTGGCTGGCCTGGAGATCGAGAAAGCCGAGAATGAGGGAGCCGGCGAGACCGAACAGAGAGGATGAGAAGGCCGTTCCCATGCCTTGCAGAGGCGCTTCCAGGCCGGTTTTCAACTGGTCGAGAACAACAGCGCTTTCTGTCTGAGAGATATCCAGCGAACGAATGGTCGAGCCCACCGCAGTGACCGTTTCCAACAGGCCCCAGAAGGTGCCGAGAAGGCCAAGAAAAATGAGCAGGCCAATCATGTAGCGGGATATATCGCGGGCTTCGTCAAGCCTGCTGGCAAGGGAGTCGAGCAGGGAGCGCATTGACATCGTCGTCAATGACATGCGGCCCTGACGATCCCGCAGCAGCGTCGACATCGGTGCCAGAAGCACCGGTGTGTGCGCAATCTCCAGGCCCGGATCTGCTATTCGGAAACTGTTTACCCAGTTCACTTCCGGGTAGAGCCTGAAGATTTGTCGAAAGCCGTAGGCGATACCAAGGACGAGGACGCCAACGATCAGACCGTTCAATCCTGGATTGGCGAGAAACGCCCGCGAAATCGGTTCGCTGAGTATGGCAATGATGAACGCGGCAAGAATGACGAAAATCACCATTCTTGCGAAATAGAGTCGTGGAGACGTGAGTACGGTTTGCTGAGGTTCGGTGACCATATTTTTAGTCCAATTGCCGCTGTCGGACGCGAATCACACTCACACGTGATTGTGCCACAGACTAATAGCAAGGTTCAGCCATAAACACTCGCTTCACGTGGCATCTCAAGCCTGGAGCTGGAAAACCACAGGCCCGGGTTTTTGACATTCTTCCGCACAAACGAACAGTACGCCTGTAATCCGCGCACATGCGGAGCTTGCTGCCGACGTGCTCAAGGATGAATTTCTGGCGCGTAAATATGACGAAACGATGCTCGCCCGTATTTGCTCAATCCGTCGCCGGTTTGTGGGCCTTGCGGAGAATACGCTCGAGTGGCGTAAAGAGATCGGTATTGCTGGCAAGAATATTGCCGGTGGTGAGAACATCGGCGCGGCTGTCAAGATCGCCCACCATGCCGCCGGATTCGCGTACAAGCAGTATGCCCGCAGCAATGTCCCACGGTTGCAGGCCGCGCTCCCAGAAGCCATCGAAACGTCCAGCCGCCAGCCAAGCCAGATCCAGCGCTGCAGAACCGGTTCTGCGAATACCGGCTACCTGGCTTTGCACCGAGTTCAGTTCGCGGGCGAACACTTCAGTGTCACCTCTTTCCATATGAGGAATGCCGCACGACAACACCGATTCGCCGAGGTTCTGGCGTGCAGCAACGCGCATACGCTTGTCGTTAAGATAGGCACCTTTGCCTTTCTCAGCACTGAACAGCTCATCTGAAATCGGATTGTAGACAATGCCCGCAACGATTTCACCTTCCCGCTGCAGGGCGATTGAGATGGCAAAAAGCGGGATGCTGTGAATAAAGTTTGTTGTGCCGTCGAGGGGATCAACGATCCAGGTGTGGGTCTTGTCTGGTCCAGGGATTATGCCTGCTTCTTCGAGCATGAAACCATAGCCGGGCCGGGCCTTTTTCAATTCTTCATGCAGGGTCTTTTCAGCCTTGCGATCAGCGGCTGATACGAAGTCTGCGGGCCCCTTGCGGGAAACCTGAAGATTTTCAACTTCGCCAAAGTCCCGTTGCAGATCGCGCGAGGCTTTTCGCGCTGCGCCTGTCATGACGTTGATAATTGCGGAGCGGATCATGATTTGGTGATTTTCCGCTGGGCTTTAATCTGCACGCCGGACGTAGGTCACTTCGTTTGTATCAACAACGACCCTTTCGCCCGGAGACACAAAAGGCGGCACCATAACGCGGACACCGTTTTCCAGCATTGCAGGTTTGTACGACGAGGATGCGGTTTGCCCCTTAATCGTCGGTTCTGTTTCGGTAATTTCCAAAGTGACGTGTTCCGGCAACGAGATGCCGATGGAGCGACCCTCGAAGCTTTCGACTTTCACTTCCATGCCATCCTGAAGGAAAGCCGCGCGCTCACCGACGAACTCGGTTGAAAGCTCTATCTGCTCGTAGTTTTCCGTATCCATGAAAGTGAGACTGTCACCGTCAGCAAAGAGGAACTGATAGTCCTTCTGCTCAAGCCTTATCCGTTCAACGGTTTCGGAAGAACGGAAACGCTCGTTCAGCTTGGTTCCTTCGATAAGGTTTTTCAGTTCAACCTGAGCGTATGCTCCGCCCTTTCCGGGCTTTACGTGGTTGGTTTTTACCGCCACCCACAGCCCATCCTTGTGCTGAAGCACATTGCCGGGGCGAATTTCGTTGCCGTTGATCTTCATCAGATCCTCAATGTAAGTCGATGACTTGGAATTTCGATTGCGCGGTATGTCCCGCTCGCAGGCGCGATTGTCAAGCCTGCTGGCGCCTGTGTGACGTCATTCGGGCGATAAAGTAAAGAGAGTTAGCCGTCAGATGTTTGTGTCGATTGCGCTTGGTTCTCAAATTGAGCGCGCCATTGTGTCACCCGCTGTTCCGCCGCTGCGAGTTGTTCGGACGACAAACTTTCCAGAAAGCGATCAAGATCTTCGTCTTCGCGGCCGCCTTCGCGAGCCAGCATATGCCACTTCGCAGCCTCGATATCGTCACGCTCAACGGCGGTGCCGGTGCGGTACAGGCGCGCCATGCGGTTCTGTGCGACGACGTTGCCTTTTTCTGCTGCGAACAGAAGCCATTGGGCGCCAATCAACTCGTCACGCTGCACGCCTTGCCCGCGGAAGACCATAAAGCCATAATCCAGTGCAGCGTCAGACAAGCCTTGCTGGGCGGCCTGTCCAATCCACTGGGCGGCGACGACGTAATCCTGCTCGACACCCTTGCCCTGAGCATAAAGAACCCCGAGATTGTACTGCGCTTCGGCAAAGCCCTGATCGGCGGACATGGCCATCCATTCGTGTACAGCTTCCCAGTTTGGCGGACGTCCGTCTGCGCCGGCATAGATGAGGGCAAGATTGAACTGGGCCACCGGGTGCCCGTTCTCGGCGGATCGGGTGAAATGATCGATTGCTGCGGGCAGATCCGGGTCGCCGATGCTGCCATTCAGATACAACAGGGCAAGTTCAAAGTCGGCGCCCGCGTGACTTTGCTCTGCGGCGAGACGATACCATTTGAGCGCTTCATTCATGTCTTGTGCCACGCCCTGCCCCTGGGCGTAGAGAGATGCGAGCATCGTCTGGGCGCGGGCGTCACCTGCTTGTGCAGCCTCGCTTGCAAAACCAAAGGCAGCGGCAAAGTCAGCGGCAACGTAAGCATCAAACGCCTGATCATAGTCTGCACGCGCCGGCGTCAGCATCGCCAATGAGGCAATTGCCAGAACCGCCAGCAAAGAGCGCAGGTCAGATTGCTTCGTCGATTTTCGCATTATAGCGCCTTACAGTCTCAGCTGCGCGATCCGCAGACGACCACATCCCATCCTCTGGTCTTATGAAATCCGCGCCTTCGCGGACAGCCGTTTCGATGTCGTCAGGATCAACGGGGGAGAAGGCCACGCTTGGAACCTCGAACATTTCCCCCCACCATGAAATCGGGCTGAAGGTCTCTGTGCCATCAGCCGTTTCGATCGAAAAAGACACGCTCTGATCGAAGGCCACATAATCCGCTCCCGCCTCTGCTATCTCCATGGCAGCATGCCGGGTGTTACCTGACAATACGCCGACGATCCGGTCGGAGCCGAGAAGTTTGCGGGCATCGTGGAAAGCCTCAAGGTTGCCTGGCAGGTGAACGCCGTCCGCACCGGAGCGGGCGGCAAGCTCGGCGCTACCCTCTACCAGTATTGCGACATTGTGATCATAACCGCTGGGCAGAACTGAGGCGATGAGGTCAAGGGTTTCAGCTTCGCCTCCTTCTGTACGAATCAAAAGTGAGGCGACATCACCTGCCGCTGCAGCAGCTTCAAACATACTTGCAAAGCCTGACGTATCGGGCATTGGCGGGCTCACGAGAAAAAGCCGGGTCCGGCTTTCCTTCATCTTCTGATCCTTACGCTTTGTTGTGGCGCGTTGGCGCTACCCCATAGATGGGGCGAATTCTGGGCGAGCGCTATTGGTTGCCGGAGCGTTTCCGAAACATAGCCTCTGTCGCAAGAGGCTATGCGATGTTCACGCGGCTTTTTCAAGAGCGTTGGACCACGTGCCCTTTGCAGCAAGACCGTTCATGTGAGCGCGATGCGCAAACGCTGATTGTGCAGCGGGGACGTTTTCGGTTTTGCCCCCCCACGCTTTCAAAGCCGCTGCCTGTAGCGCGCGGCCGTAAGAGAAGCTCAACTGCCACGGCATGTCGTAAGCAGCGTTCATGGCTGATAAGTGGGCCGTTGCGTCCTCATCCGATTGACCGCCGGAGAGGAAGCAAATGCCGGGCACAGAAGCTGGAACTGTCCGCTTGAGGCAGGTGACGGTGCGTTCCGCTACTTCCTCAACACCTGCCTGACGGACACTGTCGGTTCCGGAAATCACCATGTTGGGTTTCA
>JAJFHB010000225.1 GCA_021775795.1 Hyphomicrobiales bacterium
ATGGTGGCATCGAGCTCGCGGGTGTTGATTTCCCAGTTCTGGCCGAGGTCCTCTTCGGCGACGTCGCTGGTGGATGTCACGCTGCCGGTGAAGCCGACGGCGGGATCTTCTTGCACCGCGCGTGTCGTGTTGCACGCAGCAGTGAACAACACCACCACGGCAAGCGCCAACGCCTGTTTTGAGAAACCCATACTCACGCCCCATATCCCCGGTCCGAAGCTGTTGCCTCTTCGGACACAGGCGTCAGTTTGGACGGTGAGGGACCGGTTCGTCAAGCAGCGGCTTTTGAAGTGCCAAACAGTGGTTTTGAGCGCTTTTCTTGGCAGCGCATCTGTGACAGGTTGAGCGCCCCTATTTGACGTGGAGCACAGGCCATGAGCGCTTACATAATTGTCGATACGAAAATCGAAAATCCGGACGCCTACGAAACCTACAAGGCACAAGCACGGCCGTTGGTGGAGAAGCACGGCGGCATCTACCGCGCCCGCGGTGGTGACATGGAAGTGGTCGAGAGTGACCTTTGGAGCCCGACGCGTATCGTCGTGCTGGAATTCCCGGATATGGATGCAGCGCGTGCTTTCATTCACTCTGAGGAGTACGCACCGGTTGCCGCCATTCGCCACGCAAATGCAAAATGTACATCGGTTATCATCGACGGCATGTGAGGAAGACGCATTAATCCTGCGCCCCTCGTCACGATCTGCAGCGTTTGACCATAACATTCCCGGGCGGGCTGGGAGATTAAGAGGTTAGGAGAAATGAGCACAGATACGTTCAATCAGCCACTGGGTGGCAATGACATGCCGCGGTTTGCCGGGCCGGCAACGATGATGCGCCTGCCTGTGGCGGAAAGCGCTGAGGGGCTTGATGCCTGTTTCGTTGGTGTGCCGATGGATATTGGCACCTCGAACCGCTCGGGCACGCGGCACGGACCGCGCCAGATCAGGGCAGAATCATGCATGCTGCGGCCCTACAACATGGCAACGGGCGCGGCCCCCTTCGACAGCCTGCAGATTGCCGATATCGGTGATGTGGCGACCAATACATTTGATCTCAAAAAGTCTGTAGACCTGATCGAAGCAGCGTTCGATGGCATCCTGGCGCACGATTGCATTCCGCTCACCCTTGGTGGTGATCATACGCTTACGTTGCCAATCCTGCGGGCGATAGCAAAGAAACACGGGCCCGTGGCGCTGCTTCACATAGACGCTCATGCAGACATCAATGACGAAATGTTTGGTGAGAAGATTGCGCACGGCACACCCTTTCGCCGAGCGGTGGAGGAGGGGCTGCTGGCCTGTGACAAGGTTCATCAGATCGGCTTGCGCGGCACAGGGTATTCGCCGGAAGACTTTAACTGGCCGCGTTCGCAGGGCTTCACGGTGGTGCCGGCTGAGGCGTGCTGGCATAAGTCACTGACACCGCTCATGGCAGAAGTGCGTGAGCGCATCGGCGATCATCCGACCTATCTGACTTATGACATCGATAGTCTTGATCCGGCTTTTGCGCCGGGCACGGGGACTGTCGAGATTGGCGGCCTTACGATCTGGCAGGCGCTGGAAATTATCCGTGGCGCCCGCGGTCTGAACCTTGTGGGGTGTGACCTGGTCGAAGTCTCACCACCCTATGATCCAACCGGAAACACCGCTCTCGTTGGCGCCAATCTTCTCTATGAGATGTTGTGCGTATTGCCGGGTGTTCGCTATCCGCAGTCTGATTGATTATCTGAAGCGGTAAGAACTGGACTGACAGACATCGACGCTTCGGTTCGTCTTTTCCGTACCGTTTGCGAAGACGGCTTTGAATTTGAAGCTGCATTGGCCTGAACCATCATCAAAATTCAGGTTGAGGCTGCCGCCGGGAGCGATTGCGGATCCCCGCAGGCGCTCGTTCCCCCAGCCGCCTCTGCTTGAACTGACGCCATAGAACTGAACAAGTGTCGATTGCGTGTTGTTGAAGATGTTGACATGCCGGTTGTAGCTATCGGCGCTGCTGGGCAGAGCGACGAACAGCGTTGCCGAAAGCGCAAAGGCGCCAAATGCGAAAATCTTCCAATTTGAAAGCCTGGACCGGCTGATCATGCCTTATGTCTCCATTCGTGCACGCCTATGGCCGCGTACACTTGCAGAGTACGCGGTAAAGCCATTTCGATCCATCCGCCCTTAGCCATTATATGGCCGGCAACCGCGGCAGAATCAAGTCATGCGACCTGACTAAGACCGACGGCAAGATTTTCGTAGTTTTTGAGGAAGGTGGTGACTTCGTGTGCAGGCAGGGGTTTGGCGAAGAGGTATCCCTGGCCAATGGTGCACCCCAATTCGGCGAGAAGTTCCTGATTTTGTGCTGCGTCAACGCCTTCAGCCGTAGTGGGAAGGCCGAGACTTTTGCCAAGCGCGATCACTGTCTGGACGATGGCGCGGCTTTCCGGGTTGGTGGAAATATCCTTGATGAAGGACTGATCGATTTTGATTTTGTCGAAAGGAAGAATGCGCAGATGGTGCAGGCTTGAGTATCCGGTTCCGAAATCATCAATCGAAATGGACATACCAAGTGCCTTCACGCGAGAAATGGCTTCCGAAATGGCGCCGGATTCTTCGACGATTGCGTTCTCGGTGATTTCAAGCTCAATGCGTTCCGGCGCCATGCCGGTCTGCTTGAGTGTGTTGATGATTTCATCTGTGAGCAGATTGTCCCGCAAATCCGTAGGCGAAACATTGATTGCCAATTTGATGTCATCAGGCCATTCTCGTGCCGAGATGCAGGCCTGGCGCAGAATGGAGAGTGTCATGGTTCGCAGAAGGCCAATGTCTTCGGCGATAGGGATGAATGTCGTGGGCCCGATGAGGCCGTTTTGCGGGTGTTCCCAGCGGGCAAGTATCTCCAGCCCGCAAACGCGCTTCGTAGCGAGGTCAATGAACGGTTGGAAGTAGGGGACAATCTCACCATTCAAGATTGCCTGCCCAAACGATGCCTCGACCTTTGCTCTTTGATCCAGAGACGATTCCATTTCAGCAGAGAAATGAGCGATTGTGCCGTGTTTCTGCCGACGTGCCGTGCTCAGCGTGAATTCCAACCGCTGCATAAGCGCTTCGACGGTCGTGTCAGGCTTCAATCGCAGATATTCGCCGACATTGAGCAGACCGAATGTCATGCTCGATTGCAGTTTCATGCCATTGGCGGGGATTCCGGCGCTGGCAAGACTGCTCAGCGTTTCGACAAGACTGTCGACCTTGAACTTGCCCTCATCGTCATTGGGGGCAGCAGCAATGACGTAGAAGGTTGCGTCATTTGAACAGGCGGCAAAGTCGCCAAGCTCACAAAGCGAAACCAGGGCGTTTGCGAAAGAGGACTTGATATCTTCCGCAGCCCGAGCGCCGTGAACACTCAAAATGGTGTCAATGTTGCGGACCTCGCAACCGATGAGGTGGAGTGTGTCGCTTCCGGGATGTTGAATGCGTTCTCCCAGAACCAGTTCAAAGCCCCGCTTGTTGGGCAGGCCGGTGACACTGTCGCGTATCTGATTGAGTTCGAAGTCCTCTTCAACGGCGATACGGGCACGGGTTTCAAGGCCCGCTTCGCGCCGCCTGCGCAGAGTGTAGACGCTGAGGCCGATCCAGCCGCCGATGACCAGGGCAAAACTGTAGTCTGCCAGGAAGGGATATGATTGAGTGAGGGTCGCCGCGATGTGCTCGAAGACCGAAAAGTTGAGTTCGGCGAACACAAAAATTGCGACCAGTCCAGCGATGCTGGCAAGCTCAACCTGCTTACCTTTTTCTGAGTACCGTCGCACGGCGCCACGCCTATCCTGGGTTTTTATTGCTTTCTTGCAGGCGTTGCCTGCAATGCGCACAACACCTGCAAAATGCAACGGTAACGTGCAATCCCTTAGATAAAGCTAATTATTGTCGGCAATTTGGCGGGAATATGGAGTGTCTACGGCTTCCGGCCCCAGATGCGAATACCGCCAAGAACGCCTTCATCGTAAAGCCCGGACACGGTGCCATAAAAATCCTCAAGACCGTCTGTGACCGCTTCTCCGTGGATTTCGATGTTGCGCGGCCGCCTCTCCTGGAAAGCTGCAAAGCGCTCGCTCGTGAAGGCGTTCCAGGAGGCGCTCATGTCTTCTGCTTCCACATCCACGAATCCGGCAGCTTCCAGTTGCGCCACATATTCATCGAGCGTCGGCAAATAGCTGCAGAGAACCTTTTCGCGAAGATCACTCCATTGAGCCGTTGTCGGTTCGCGGAGTTTGGTGATGTCTTCGATGAAGACATTGCCAGATGGTTTCAATGCGCCGTGACAGACCTTGAGAAGGTTAGTGCGGTCCGGAATGTGCAGGAACACGAGGAACGACATCAAACCGTCGAAGTCCTTGCCCACCATGCCGCCGTCAAGAACATCGCCGTTGAGATGAGAAATGTTGGTGTCCAGACCGCAACGGGCTGTCAGCCCACGGGCCGTTTCGTTCAGATCCGGTTGCAGTTCAAGTGCCGTAATCCGGCAGTTTGTGCTTGCAGCCATATGGCGGGCAGGGCCACCAATTCCAGAACCGACTTCCAGCAAATGAGTGCCGTCACGCGCGTCGAGTTTGCCGGCTGCATAGTCAACAGCCTCGGTGCCGTGATAATGATACTGATCGAACGGCGTAAGGTCTTCAACCGACAGCGGCGCCTCTTCGTCGATGCCAAGGGCCAACAGTTCATTGTAAATACGCTCGACCTGATCGTAGAGTTTCATGGTTTTCATGGATCCGGTCGCATTGTGCATGGTCTGCTCCTTCAAGATTGCCGGAGCTAGCTTATCATGACTGGAAAATCACAGCCAAGATGGAGTGTTGAAGTTGCCCATAGGATTGCTTAGCCGGCTTGTGCTGCTGTGGTTGGTTGCCTTTCTCGTTCCAACTTCGATTGCAACTGCAGAAGATGTGGATCTCGAACTCGTTCTAGCTGTCGATGTTTCTTCAAGCGTTGATCCCTACGAAGCCACCCTGCAGCGCGTTGGATATGTTCAGGCTCTTGTTCATCCCGATGTTGTGGAGGCGATCTCATTGGGGCCGTTCGGGCGCATCGCGGTGATTTACGTCGAATGGGCCGGTGCGGAATTTCAGACTGTCGTTGTTGACTGGACCCTCATCAGAGATACGGAAAGCGCGCGGGCTTTTGCCATTCAACTCAGCGAGCAACCTATCGGCTCTGCGCCTGCAACTTCCATTTCGGCGGTGATCGACTTTGCAAGGGTATCTATAGCCTCTAATGCGCACAGAAGCCTGCGTCAGGTCATCGACATATCCGGAGATGGACCGAGCAGTGATGGCAGGCCTGTGTGGGAAGCCCGTGATGACGCCGTTGCTGAAGGTATTATCATCAACGGCCTGCCGATCCTGTCGTCACGACCCGATCCGCAGGGGTTCAGCCCGGCCGTTGGGGTGACACGGCACTATTTGCGCCACGTGATCGGCGGCGTCGGTTCCTTTGCACTTGAAGTAAACGAGTTTGAGAATTTTGCATCGGCTCTTGTCAGCAAGCTGGTGCGTGAAATCAAGGGTGAGCCTTCGCTCTCCCTGCTTGAGGGAACCGGCAATCAATTGCGATTGACATCTCCCGATGGAATCCGTTCTACATGCAGGACGGCAGATGGGAGTTTGCTCTATCCCGGCTGCACCCAATTGTTCCGCTCCGCGCCATCAATGAGTGAACTGCAATGACACAACGACCTGTTGATCCCGTATCCGGCCTGCCGATGTCATCTCTGGTGAGTGAGTTGATATCTGACTCACTCGACGGCTGGGATGTTCACACGATTGCGAAACGCGATGCAGCAGCAGGCAAGGATGTCATCATTCTGTCAGTGGGCGACCCGGATTTCGATACTCCTGCACCCATCACCGAGAAGGCCATTGAGGCTTTGCGCTCAGGCCGCACGCACTACACCCCGGCTTCGGGTATCCGCTCGCTGCTTGAAGCCGTAGCCGCTTATGAGAGCAGGCGTCTCAAGCGCGCTGTCGGGAGAGATGAAGTCGTCATCTGTGCGGGCGCCCAGAATGCGCTTTATGCGGCCATACGCTGTGTCGTCGACGAAGGTGACGAAGTGCTCTTGATGTCACCGCCCTACACCATGTTTGAAGGGGTGGTTAAGTGTGCAGGCGGTGTACCGGTTTCCGTGCCTCTGGCGCAATCGAGGTCCTATGCCCTCAATGTGGATCAAATTGCATCAGCGGTAACCGGGCGGACACGGGCGATCCTGCTTAATTCGCCGCATAACCCTTCCGGTGCGATCATTTCCCAAGCTGAAACGGATGCCATCGCCAAGATCTGCCGTGAGCACAATCTCTGGCTGATCTCGGATGAGGTTTATGCTGATCTTTGTTTTGACGGTCTGGAGTTTGTTTCCCCTTCCAATCATCCCGATCTGACCGATCGCACCATCATTGTGCGCAGCCTCTCAAAATCACACGCCATGAGCGGTTGGCGGGTAGGCTGGGCGGTGGCGCCGAAGTCGGTGCGCACGGCCATGGACGATCTGCTCAATCACCTTCAATACGGGGGGCCGGCGTTTATACAGGATGCCGCTGTGGTCGCTCTGGAGCAGGACCTGCCGGAAGTGGCAGAAATGAAACGCATCTATTGCGCCCGCCGGGATGAAGCTTGCGAAGCTTTCGGGGCGATACCGGGAATTGAAGTCATAAAGCCTTCATCCGGTCTGTTCTGCATCATGGACACAACGGCGCTGAACATGACATCGCTTGAAATCGCGGAACAACTGTACGCCGAAGAAAGCGTTTCCATTTTGCCTGGTTTGGCGTTTGGAGAAGAGCATACCGGCTGGATGCGGTTGGCGTTCTGTCAGCCAACCGAGGTCATCCGGGAAGCAGCAGTGCGCATGGCGAGGTTTGTCGACCGGCGCAGGCAGGCTCATGTTTCGGCAGCTCAATAAAGACCTGACAAACTCCCCGTCAAAACCGCGAATTCATGGCGCTTTTCGTTCCACCTGCATGCTTGCAGGACTTGCCCTGGCTGTATCCGTTGCCGGGGTCCGGGCAGATGCTGAAACAATAACTTTCGCCGCAAGCTGCGAAGATGGTCGCGCGATTACAGTCGCAACCGTGGGGGATCTGCTTTTCCACAAACGCCTGCAACAACAAGCCTATGCGTCAGGTGATGGGGTCAGAGGTTTCTGGCGGCAGGTGGCGGGGATCCTGCGTGATGCTGATGTCACTTACGGCAACCTTGAGGTGCCCACGGCTCATGGGGTGTCG
>JAJFHB010000226.1 GCA_021775795.1 Hyphomicrobiales bacterium
CTGGTGAAATCCAATGAGGCCAATCCGACAGGCTACTGGGAGCCGCAGCAAGTGGTTACCCACAATGACAAACTGCTGAAAGCAGCAGGACGGCATTGGGCTGACCCAAAACCTATGCCCTTTGAATGGGCCAGCGGCGAAAGCCTTGTGTCTAATGTTTCCGATACTGTGGACCTCCTGCGCAGCGAGTTCGGCGACGTGGCAGGTGTCGTTATCAAAGACCCTCGCATCTCAAGGCTTGCGCCGGTGTGGCGGGAAGCAATCATCCAATGCGGTGCCGAGCCGGTTTGCTTCATTGCATTCCGTCATCCGATTGAAGTTTACCGTTCATTGCAGGCTCGGGACCAAATGGTCCGCGAGCATGCACTCCACTTGTGGTTTTCCTATCTTCTCGAAGCGGAAGCCGGCACGAGGGAACTGCGCAGAGCCTTCATCGACTATGATGCGTTGATCTCTGACTGGCGCTCAACGATCAATGTTGCGTTGGAGAAAACGGGGTTGCCGCAAGTTCAAAACAACACTCAAAATGACGGAGTGATCGACAGGTTTCTGGATCCATCCCAGCGCCATCACGTTGAAGAGCATGACCTGCAACGCGACGATGAACTCGAGGGGCAATTGTTATATTTAATGGATCTGTTTCGCGAGGATGCTCTCACGTCAGGCTATGTTGAATTTGATCGTATACGCGAAGCCTGGGAGCAGTCATGGGGAAACAGAAGCCCGGGGCCGGAGGGTTCTGAGTACCCGCGATCCCTGTCGGAGTGGCACTTCGAGCAGAGCCTTGTATTTCGAGAGAGAGGTGACGTCTCGTCGTCTATTTCTGCTGCACGGAAGGCGGTCGAACTTGGGCCGAATCTTGCCAGGTTTCAACGGTATCTTGGTGATTTGCTTGCAAAGGAAGCGCAGTGGGAAGAAGCGGCTCTTGTCTTGGAAAAGGCATTGGAACTTGGTGCGGAACCTGCTTCTACACACAGCACACTTAGCCGGGTTTTTGACGCACTGGGCCGGACCGGTGATGCTGTTGACGCGGCCAGACGTGCGGTTGCAGCCGGAGAACTGAGGGCACGACTCTGGCACAATTTCGGCAACCTCCTGGCGAAAGCAAAGAGATGGGAAGAGGCCGCGGCTGCTCAGCGAAAAGCAATAGCGCTTGAACCAGAAATGGCGCAACTGCACCGAGCTCTGAGTGCCGCGCTCTTTCGTCTTGATCAAGTTGATGAAGCTGTTGTCGCGGCTGAGCAGGCGGTTGAGCTTGATGTCGGAAAAGCGGATTATGTACACCATCTCGGCTCACTGCTGGCAGCGGCTGGTCTTTGGGAAAAGGCTACGGCAGCCCAGAGTAAAGCTGTTGAGCTGGAACCTGACCTGGCTCCAGCGCATAGAGCTTTGAGTTTCGCCCTTGATCGGCAAAATCGTCTTGATGAAGCCATCGCAGCTGCCCGAAGTGTTGTTGAGATTGAACCCGGCACAGCACAACACTGGCACCATCTGGGCAACCTTCTCGCAAAATCCGAACAATGGGTGGAGGCGTTGGAAGGACACGAAAAGGCAGTTGATCTGGAGCCGGATTTTCCACAAGCATTTCGAGGGCAGAGTGTTGTGCTCCGTCATCTTGATCGGATGGATCAGGCCGTGGCGGCGGCTCGGCATGCGGTTGAGCTCGATACGGGGAATGCTAATTATCTGCATCACCTCGGCGCGCTGTTGGCAGAAGCGGGACACTGGGAAGAGGCAGCAAGCGTTCAGCGTAAAGCGATCCAGCTCAACGAGCACTTGATGCCTGCGCATCGGGCGCTGAGTGTGGCGCTGGCTCGACTGGGCCGACCAGAAGAGGCAAACAAAGCTGCGCGCAGGGCGGTCGAAATCGAACCCGATGTGGCTGGCGGCTACCATCATCTCGGCAATTTGCTCGCACAGCAGGGGCGTTGGGAGGAAGCCGTTGAGTGTCAGCGGGATGCGATAGCGCGCGATGGCAATGACATGCGGATGCATCAGGCTCTCAGTGTTGTTCTGGGTCTTCTCGGACGCGTCGAGGAGGCAGTGGAAGCGGCGCAACAAGCTGTACGGACCGGGCCTGAACTGGCCCAAAATCACCACTATCTGTCCGACTTGTATCTCAGGTCTGGACGGCTGAGGGATGCAACCCTTGCCGGCAACACGGCCATTGATCTGGATTGTAAGAAAACAGACTTCCATTTGGGCAGAGCAATTGAAGCAGAAAGCCGCCCGAACGCCGGAGAGCTAAAAGTTTCAGTGAGCGATGTGGGCGTAGTTTCAAATATCCTTGCGCGTGCTGGAGCTCAGTCCTGGTCAAGTGATTTTGAGAGTTTCGCGAACACGCATGCACGTTTGACATCGAACGGAAGCGCATGGTTGCAAGGCTTTAAACAGTCGGCAAGCTCTGTCAGGTTGAGTGCGACGCGAATTTTGTCCGGCAAGCCGCCGAAGCTTTCGATCATGATCCCGGTTTACAATGTCGATCGGGAGGACTGGTTGAGGGAGTGTATTGAAGCTGTGTTGCGTCAGGACAAGGGTCGTGACTGGGCAGAAATTGTGATGGTCGATGATGCGTCGGGCAATGATGCTGCAAAGCAGATTGCTGCCGAATTTGGGCCCCGCATCACATATCGCCGAAACGGCAACAATCTCGGACTGGTTGGAAACCACAATCGTTGCATCTGGTCTGCGAGAGGTGAGTTTGTACATATCCTCCACCAGGACGATCGGGTTGAACCGGGTTTCTATGAGGCTTTGCTGGGTCCACTGCAGCGTGATGATAGCTTGGTTGCCGCCTTCTCGAACTACTGGGCAATGAATGAAGACAATCAGCCCTCATATCGAGGGGCGCTGGTGTTTCCAGACAGCGGCAAGGTTGAGAGTGCACTGCAGATTCTCGCCCAACGGCAGTGTGTGCAGTTTGCCTCAATAATTGTCAGGTGCGATGCGTATAAGGCTTTGGGCGGGTTTTCCCGGTCGTTCATTTACTCGTTCGACTGGGACATGTGGTGCAGGCTCGCCGCCAGCGGCGGCATTTGGTATGAACCAAAAGCACTAGCCAATTTTCGGGTTCACGGTGCCTCCGCCACACACAACATGTCTCCCTCGAAGCGACTGGCGGACGAGCTTCGCGTCATTGCGCGAGCGATATCGATGCTCCCGGATGATGGAAGGCAGACCGCACTTCAGTTTGCCTTGAATGACTGTTTTCTGAAGTATTGGAGAATTCTTTCCAATTCCGGTTTGAAAGCCGACGCTGATGATCAGCTGCATCTGATTGACCTGCTGATGGATCCATGGGCTGGCGCGGAACAAAAGGCCGCTGTCCAAGGCGCACTTCGAGCGGCTGTATGAGTATGGTTTCACCAGCTACCTGGAAGAAATGCCGAATGCTGTGCGCGAAAGCGACCAGGGATTATGGTTGTGCAGAAGGGTTGAAACGAAGCGAAGATCTTCACAAAGTGGTTTACGCAAGTCCAGATGCCATAGAAGGTCCCACGTCGTGTGCGGAAAAGCGTCCGCCTGCCTGGCTGAGCGTTGAAACCATAGGCTCCGGCAGGCTTTGATCTCAATCTGCTACAGGGAAGTGTTGAATGTCTCAATCTCTCCAAATCGAACAACAACAAATCGATGATTACAGAACCGATGGAGCTGTTCTTATCAAAGGGCTGTTCAAGGGTTGGGTCGAGACCATCAAAGCCGGGATTGAGCGGAATATGGCGGAACCCGGACCCTACGCGAGTGAAAATCTGAAAGAAGGTGAGAACGGGCGGTTCTTTGACGATTATTGCAACTGGACCCGCATCCCGGAGTTTAAAACCGTTATTCGGGAAAGTGCGGTGGCGTCCGTCGCGGCACAGCTCATGTCGTCCTCGTCTGTTCAGATGTTTCATGACCACGTTCTCGTCAAGGAACCGGGAACATCCAAGCCAACGCCGTGGCATCAGGACAGTCCGTATTATTTTGTGGACGGTGAGCAAACGGTCAGCTTCTGGGCGCCGGTTGATCCCGTTGACCAGGCAACTCTCAGGTGCGTGGCCGGCTCCCACATGTGGGAAAAACCCGTGTTACCCACACGCTGGTTGTCGGAAGAAAAGTTTTACGCGGACATGGATGCCTATATGCCGGTCCCTGATCCAGATCGTGAACCGGATAAGTTTACCGTACTCGAATGGCCGATGGAGCCCGGCGATGCGGTTGCTTTCAACTACAAGACATTGCACGGCGCGCGAGGTAACCATACCGATACAAGGCGCAGGGCGTTTTCGCTCAGGCTGGTCGGGGATGATGCACGGTATGTCAACAGACCTGGGCGGACGTCACCGCCGTTCCCCGGTCACGGTATGAGCGATGGGCAGCGGCTTCGCGAGGACTGGTTTCCGGTAATTCTTCCAAGCTGAGGTGTTTTGTCAGGCGGTGGTTCCGTATCGCAATCCCAAAGACGTCAACCACCTGCGATAAGCCACGGCGGTTTTGTCGGAAGGCAGATGAAGCTCGGAACCCATTTCCAGTGGCAGTAGTTTTGGCCGCTGACTTTCAACGATTACAACGTCTTGCCCTATGATGATTTCGGTAAAGGATTTCACTTCTTCATCCGTATTCAACTCGTCGTAGTTGGATGCGAGCAGCACCCAGCCAAGGGCGCGATCCGGTGCCAAAGGTGTAACAGTCAACACGATAGCTTCAGTGGCGGCAGTGCCATCTGAGCGTTTGATCCCGAGATCTTTGACGAGGCGAGCCGTAAAGGGCCGTGAGACATAATATTCATATCCGACTTCCATGCCCTGCACATCCAGCGCATTTGTCGGCTTTGGCTGCCAGGCACGAACATTGGTCACGGCAAGCCCGTGGGATCCGACGTCGACATCATAATCAATGATTTCTGTGTGTTTCCTGTCGCCAAGAAAGCCGTCGTGGACGAAGGGAAAGTGAGAGATGTCCAGAAAGTTTTCTATGCCGCGCAGACCGCTCGTCTCGTAGACAAACTGGCCGCCGAAGAAAACAGTATGCGTGCCATTGTCTGCTTCGGGAAACGGTGGAATGTCGTGCTCCGGTTCGCCAAGGCTCACCCATATGAGGTTGTAGGCTTCTTTGACGCGATATGATGTCGCCCGGGCCCTGGGAGTTGGTTGCTGTTTCTCATGGGCTGGATAGTGAACACACTGACCATCGTGCTGGTATTCCCAGCCATGATAGGCACATACAAGCCTGTTGCGGCACACCTGCCCCAAAGAGAGCTTTACGCCTCGATGGGCACATTTGTCCTCCCAGACACAGATGCCTTCTGCTGATCGCCAAACCACAAGATCAACACCCAGCAAGTGGGCGGGAGCAAGGGCGCCTTCGGGCACATCGTCACTGTGTGCAACAACATGCCAGTCGTTGAGGACAACCGGATCCAGGTTCACTTTCGCATCTCCAGAGGTGTTCAATGCTTCTGACCGAACGGCCATATGTTTCGGCCGTTCGGTCAGCCAAAAGGCACTTGGTGTGGTTATTCGGGCAGGCTTCCCTCTACACCTTCCACATACCAGTTCATGGAGTAGAGGTCGGTGTCTACGATAAGGGCGCCGTCGGCGACGCGCTCTGTGCCAGATTGATCACGCACCGGACCCTGGAACGGATGGAAGGCACCGCTCTCAATTTCAGCCTTGCGCGCAGCGACCTGTGCGGCAACGTCTTCAGGCACCATAGAGCCGATGGGCGCTATGGCCAGCACAGCTTGGGCCATCGCATCCCAAATGGGGGCATTCGTCCAGCTTCCGTCAATGACGCTGTTTGTGACA
>JAJFHB010000227.1 GCA_021775795.1 Hyphomicrobiales bacterium
TGTCGCCAGCATCTCATCGACGGTTGCGCAGGTGCGAAACAGGGGATTAGTGGAAAAGCCCCAGGCAGAGAAAGTCTCGATTGCGGTGGCCTGGGTCTCAAACTGCTCAGCCGATACTTCGCCCCAGGCATAAGCAAAAAACCGCAGAGGCCGTTGCGCTGTCATGGCTGCATCCAGCTGGCGCAGAGACCCTGCCGCCGCATTGCGGGGATTTGCAAACACCGGCTTGCCCTGAGCTTCCTGCCGTCCGTTCAAGGCCGCAAAATCTGCATGGCTCATGTAAACTTCGCCGCGCACCTCCACCACCTCCGGCCAGGTACCGCCGCCAAGCGTCTTGGGGATGTCAATGACAGTCATCAGATTGGCGGTGACATTCTCGCCCTCCTGGCCGTCACCCCGCGTCGCACCCACCACTAGCTTTCCGCGTTCGTAGCGTAGACTGGCCGAAAGACCGTCAATCTTCGGTTCGGCAGTCATCAACAATTCGACATCACCATCAAGTCCCAGGAAGCGTCGGATCCGCTCACAAAAATCATGGACGTCCTGATCTTCAAAGGCGTTTCCAAGCGACAGCATCGGAACCGCATGCGTTACCTTGTCAAACCTGTCCGCTGGCGCTGCACCCACCCGCTGACTGGGGCTGTCAGGTAGAACCAGATGGGGAAATTTCTCTTCAATCTCGATGTTCAAACGCCGCAGAGCATCATAATCAGCATCTGAAATAGTGGGGGCGTCTTCACCGTGGTAGCGGCGGTCGTGCTCTGCAATTTCCGTTGCAAGCCTGACAAGCGCCTCTGCCGCTTCCTGCTCGTCAAGATCACCGGCGACCAGTGCCAGCAATGCTCCATCCGACATCACGCAGAGCTCCTGATCAGCTTATGCGCTGCCGCCCGGGCTTCATCAGTAACGTCCCGACCAGACAACATTCGCGCGATCTCTTCCGCACGTGCTTTCTCATCAAGCCGTACCGCATCGGTAACCACACGGTCTTCGCTCACCTCTCCGGCACCGCTCGCCTTCGAGATCAAAACATGACCACTTGCCTGAGCTGCAACCTGGGGGGAATGGGTAACGGCCAGCACCTGGAGCGATTTTGCCAGTCGAGAAAGCCGGGCGCCGATGGCATCCGCCACAGCGCCGCCAACAGCGGTATCCACTTCATCAAATATCAGGGTCGGTGCACTGCCGCGAGACGCAAGCACCACCTTTAGTGCCAGAATGAACCTTGCAAGCTCACCGCCCGAGGCAATTTTCATGATTGGTCCAGGTGCAGCCCCTGGATTGGTGGTCACCGTGAATTCCACACGATCCAGCCCGCGCGGGCCAGCTTCCTCAACCTCGAACGCAACGACACTGGTAACAAATTCAGCGCGTTCAAGGCGCAGAGGCGCCAGTTCCTGCATCACTTCGCTGTCGAGGGTTGCGGCAGCCTTCTGCCGGGCAGTACTGAGGCGCACTGCAGCATCTGCAAACTCCCTCTGAGCATCCTCACAGGCCTTTTCAAGCTCAAGCGCACGGCTTTGATCCGTCCCGATCATCTCAAGCTCTTGTGACATCTGTGCAAGCTTTGCGGGCAAACCATCAACGCTCGTTTGATACTTGCGGGCAGCAGCCCGGAGAGCAAACAAACGTTCTTCGGAATGTTCCAGCTCTGTCGGATCAAAATCCACATTGCGCATCGCCTGTTCTACGGCGTCTTTTGCTTCTGCCAGTTCAACGAGCACACGATCCATGGCAGCACAAACCTGATCCAGTGCGCCTCCCGCCTCTTCGCGCTTGCGTTCCAAACGTCTCAGGGCAGCGTTGACCGTTGCATCGAATGCTTTGCCTCCGCCAAGCGAGCGTTCAGCCTCTTTGAGGTCGTCTGCAAATTTTTCCGCATTCATCATCAACTGGCGTTGCTCAGCCAGGGACTGTTCTTCGCCTTCGACGGGTCCAAGGGACGTTAGTTCCTCCACCGCGTGGGTCAGGAATTCCTGCTCATTTGCCAGAGCCTCAACCCGCATTCTGTGTTCGCTCAGCGCAGTTTCTGCAGCTTTCCACGAATACCAGAGTGCTGTGACAGCAACACAGTCCTTCTCGAGACCACCATAAGCGTCGAGCAATCGCCCATGTGTTTCCCGATCCAGAAAGGCCCGGTCGTCATGTTGACCGTGGATTTCGGCAACCAGCGCACCAACTTCCCGCAGAAGGCCGACACTGACAGGCTGATCATTCAGAAAGGCACGACTGCGACCGTCAGCATATTGCACCCGGCGCAAGAGCACCTCGCCTTCATCCGCGGCAATATCTTTTTCCTGCAGCAAGTCGAACAACGGATGTTTGGAGGGCAGTTCCAGACGTGCCGTGACACTTCCCTGCTCTGAGCCATGGCGAACCAGCGAACTGTCACCCCGTCCGCCAAGGGCCAGGCCGAGAGCATCGAGCAGAATGGACTTGCCCGCTCCCGTCTCGCCCGTGAGCACAGTCATGCCTTGATCCAGACGCAGCTCAAGCTCGTCTATCAAAACAATGTCGCGTATGGAAAGTGAGGCAAGCATGCCGGCCTGTATAGGGTTTTTTCGGCCCTTTTAGAAGCACATTGACACGACAATTTTGTGCCCGTTGCAAGGCACTGCACTGACAGTAATCATATGAAACAAAAAGAACCGAAAATCAGCAGAACTTTGTGAGGCTAGAACGGATTGACTGCATTAAAAGCCTGGGAGATCCAGGATTCGGTATCTTCACGTGGGGCCAGGCCGTCACTTTGCACAAGTGTATAGGCATCATCGTACCACTGGCTGTCCGGGAAGTTATGACCCAGAACCGCTGCAGCTGTCTGTGCCTCACTCCGGATGCCCAATGCCATGTATGCTTCTGTCAGACGCATCAATGCTTCTGGTGTGTGGGAGGTCGTTTGATATTCCAGCACCACACTCTTAAACCGATTGATCGCGGCTACATATGCATGGCGATCCAGATAGAAACGTCCAACGCGCATTTCCTTGCCGGCGA
>JAJFHB010000228.1 GCA_021775795.1 Hyphomicrobiales bacterium
GTGCGGTTGGTTTTCCGACATCAAGACAGTGGATTCCGACACCTGCACTCACCAGGGGTCCCGGCAACCCCAGGCCTGTCAACCAATTCAGTAGGGGCCGTGACCACCGCCACCGACGCTGAAGTCACGCCGTGCCGAAGATATGCTCACCGAGAAACCCGCCGTCATGTCGACAAAGCAGAGCACAACGATGAGAAAGAACGTTGATGTCGCCGCCTTGCCGATAAGGATAAATTCAATAAGCGCTGCCACAAAAACCAGGGTTGAGAGCAGGTGATCCAAAGATATGCCCGGCCCGGTGCGCGTTGCCTTGAGCACTTCGAAAAACAGGAGAAACAATCCGAACAGCAAAATCAGATCAGAAACGGTAAACACCCAAACTGCATCTGAAACCATGGTCACCGAGAATAGCTCAGCATTGAGGGAAATGCCCGTGAAGAACACCACCACATTGTAGGTAATCAGAACGAGGATCATCAGGGGGAAGAGGAACAGCATTGAAATTTCTCCGGACTCGGGCGCACAGCGGCCACTTGGTGCAGAATAAGAAACAGGCCGACAAATTGCCGGCCTGCATGAGAATTCAAAACCCTATATCGGAACCCTAAAATTCGTCTTCGGGCTCAAGTACCTGACGACCTGAATAAAGACCGGTCTTCAGATCGATATGATGGGGGCGACGCAGCTCGCCTGAGTCTTTGTCTTCGACATAAGAAACTTTCTCAACTGCGTGCCCGGACCGACGATGTCCACGCTTGGATTTTGTGACTTTACTTCTCGGCACTGCCATGATGCCAACTCCTTGCTCGTCGGCTGCGCCTCGTGCGCGCCGCACCTTCATCAAAATGGCTTGATTGCGCGGGGTTATACTGATTTGTGCGTACAATTGCCAGTGTCTATTTTCACTGTTGCCATTTGTCGCTGTTTTTTTCGCTCCGCCCCTCACAAGCATCCAAGGTACGGCTCGATTTCTCGCATCAATCGGCGCACCCTTTCAGCAACGCTGCGGGTTGTCCGTCCAGGCCGGCTGGCGTTGCGGGCAATGGGATTGGGCAACACCGCAACAAGCAATGTCGCCTGTTCGCGGGACAAACCATCCGCATCAACACCAAAGTGATGCCGGCTTGCCGATTGGGCGCCATAGACGCCGGGCGCCCATTCCACAATGTTGAGATAGAGCTCCACGATCCGTCGCTTCGGCACCACCAGATCCATCCAGTAGGCAAGTGGAATTTCAATAGCTTTGCGCAGGTAACTGGGGCTCGGCCACAAGTAAAGGTTCTTCACCGTCTGCATGGTGACCGTACTTGCCCCGCGAACGTCCTCGCCCGGATTGTCGGCAACCTGATCAAGCACCTTTTGAAGTTCGACCCAGTCGACACCATTATGGCTGCAAAAGCGCGCATCTTCGGCCGCAAGAGCGCCATGAATCAGGTGCTCGGAAATGTCTCCAAGATCACGCCATTCCCTATTGATTTCCTGCCCCTGCAAAGCACGGATGACCATGTAACTGGACACCGGAGGATCAACAAAGCGCATCACAAAGACCAAGAACAACGGCAGCACAATGGCCCCGGCACAGATGCCCGCAAGCCACCTCAGCCAGCGCCTGCGCGGCGTTGGTTGCTGAATTTCTGAGCCATCATCAATCATCGGATTACCGTTACGGCCGCTGCCTTTAGTCGTGCGTTTACCTGCCGACCACTCACCGTCGCACGGAGTTGGCATTGCCAGCAAAACAATCTAGATCGCTTCCATATCAATATGAAACGATCTAGAACACCGCTACAATTATCATTGAATGCCAGAAATCAAGCACACCAGTGTGGCGTGATTAATGCGATGGCTGCAAAGCCGTGGCTGCCGCTACAAGAGATATGGAAACAGGGGATAATGCAGCAATCAACAGCGTCCGGCTTTGAAGCCAGGCTCAAGCAAACAGCAGACGAAGTGGAAGCTTTCCTGTCAGACCTGTTTGAGACAAAAGGGGCGGCCGCTCCAAATCTCATTGAGGCCATGCGGTATTCATCCCTTGGACAGGGCAAGCGCTTGCGGCCGTTCTTTGTTATCGAAACAGCAAAACTGTACGGTGCCAATCATCAATCTGCGGTGCGGGCTGCTGCCGCTATCGAGTGTATTCACTGCTATTCACTGGTCCACGACGACCTGCCGGCAATGGATGATGACGATCTGAGGCGCGGCAAGCCGACGACCCACATTGCTTTTTCTGAAGCGACAGCCATTCTTGCGGGCGATGGCCTTCTCACGGTTGCCTTCGAAATTGCCGCCCATCCAGACACCCATGCAAACGGCAGCGTTCGGGCAGACCTCGTCCACGCTCTTTCGATGGCCGCCGGCAAAGATGGCATGGTTGGAGGGCAAATGCTTGATCTTGCAGCCGAGGAAAAAGAATCCAGCGATCTGGATGAAATTGTCACTCTTCAGGGACTGAAGACCGGCGCCCTGTTCAGGTTTTCCTGCGAAGCGGGAGCCATTCTGGCCGAAGCCGGCACAGAAGCACGAACCACCATGCGCAAGTTTGCAGAACACATTGGCCTGGCCTTTCAAATCGCCGATGACCTGCTTGATGCCGAGAGCACGGCGGAACAACTGGGCAAGCGCACCCAGAAGGATGCAACGGCCGGCAAGGCAACATTCATTGATCTGCTTGGCCTGGAAGGGGCAAGAACGCGGGCTAACACTCTCGTATCAGAAGCATGCTCAGCGCTTGAATCCTTTGGTGAGAATGCGGCTACGTTGAAGGAAGCCGCGCGTTTCCTGGTGGAACGCAAGAAGTAACACACTGTCGGGAGGCAACTGGAATGGCTGCAATCAAGACAACTTCAGAGCTTCGGGCACATTACAACGCCCCCATGGAGCGCGCTGTCCGCAAGCAGTTGAACCACATTGATCAACATTGCGCCCGCTTCATTTCCCTGTCGCCCTTCTGCCTGCTCTCGACAGACGATGGCAACGGCAACGCCGACGTCTCGCCCAGAGGCGATGAAGCAGGCTTTGTCCATGTCCTTGAGCCAAGAACACTCGCCCTGCCGGATCGTCCGGGGAACAACCGTCTGGACAGCCTTGAGAACATCATCTCAAGCGCGTCTGTCGGCCTGCTCTTTCTCGTTCCGGGCGTTCAGGAAACATTGCGGATTAACGGCGAGGCAGAAATAAGAGACGACGAAGAACTACGCGCACAATTCGAGGTGTCCGGCCGCCTGCCCGCAACCGTCCTGCAAATACACGTCAAGGAAGCCTACCTGCACTGCGCAAAATCCATCATGCGCTCAAAGATCTGGGACGCAGACACCCACCACGACCGCTCCGTCCTGCCGTCCATGGGCAAAATGCTCAAAGATCAGATCGGCTACGACGAAGCCCCGGAAGGCCAGGAAGAAATGATCGAGCGGTATAAGGAAATACTCTATTAGATCGCTCTCAAGTTAGGCTGAAGCAGTCCGGGTTCAGGCACCCGAATCTGACGATTGCAAACGGCTGGGATGCAGGCACCGCGGGCTCGTTGAAAAAATGCGGCCAAGGGCTTGAATGGGTGGGGAGCGGACATTGACTCCTTCGTGCACAATGATTGCGATCGGCGGCGAAGGGCCGATTCCTGACATCGAGGCGGGGTTTCGCAAAGAACATTTTGATCTGTTAGAGCTTGAAGCTGTTTTCTCGATGCCACGTCAAAAATTCGGCCCGCGGTCGATCTGCCTGGCGTTCAGGTGCCAGGAGTTTACCTGTATCGTTGATCATCGATACAACCGCTCCAGGATCGTTGGTTTGCCTAGAGACAAGGATAGCAAGGCCATCTGATATCCCAACCAACCCCCTGTCGAACATCCAGTGAGCCGTACCGGACAGCGCGATCCCATTGCTTACGATGTCAGGACCGTCATGTTCGACTGGTCTGATATGTGCTGCCTCAACCTCTGCGCGACCACCACCGTTGATCAGCCGCAATCCTGTGATAGCACAGCGTTCGCCATAAGCTCGGAGTACGTTTTTCCGGAAATTCCGGTCGCGCACAGCCCGGTTGGTCAGTTGATTGACACGCTCTCGCGCCGATAGGTGTTGAAATGGTTCCTGCACCTCCCTGAAGACGTCCGCCTCTTCAGGCAGATCGACCCGAGGCAAGATGCCTTCGTCACGTCCAAGGCCACGTTCGACAATCCGGGCGAAATCTGCCGCAGAAAGTGGTCGAACCGCCGCCTGAGCACGCCCTGAGATTTTGCCTTGGTCATTCAAAAGGCCTTGCTCGATCACGTCATCGACATCACGAAAAGGCACGGGATCACCAAAGTCGAGATAGGTTCCGGGCTCGATCACCGCCAAGTGCATGTCAGCACTCCTCGGGTCGGAAATGATCTCCTGAACTTTGGCCACTGCGAAGTAACCTTTAGTGTCTTTGATCTTGCTGGGTTCGAGGTAGACGATCCAGTCACCCTCACATTGTTGAGCTCGTGTCAGATACTGTTTTGGGAACTGATATCGCTGCGACGGCACATCGTCGTAGATTGAGTCAGTCCTGTGGATAAAGACACCAAACGCCATGCTGATTAGCATGACTGGAATTCATTGCCCTGCCAATGCGCGAAATTCTTGAAACAGCCCATTGTCCACTGCTGGGAAGCCGCAACGCGGCGGGCGTTATCGCGCCCAATGCCCGCTTTTGGACTTCAGTGACAATCTGCAGTTCTTATCGGAAGTCGCGTTCCAGCCTCAAACCTGCCTGACGCACCTACAATCCGATGCACCCCGACCCCTAGCTCTCCGTGCCGTAGCGTTTCTCCACATACTCTTCGACGATTGTCTTGATCTGGTCGCCGATCCCCTCGCCGCGCAGGGTCATCGCCTTCTTGCCGTCAATGAAGACAGGCGCTGCGGGTGTTTCGCCGGTACCGGGCAGAGAGATACCGATGTCCGAATGCTTGCTCTCGCCCGGGCCGTTCACAATGCATCCCATGACGGCAAGTTTCAGATCTTCAAAGCCGACATATCGGTCACGCCAGGCCGGCATGCGCATGCGGATGTGAGCCTGAATATCCTGCGCGAGTTCCTGAAAAACTGTTGACGTGGTGCGCCCGCACCCGGGGCAGGCGGTGACCTGAGGGATAAAGGAGCGGAAACCCATGGACTGCAGAATTTCCTGCGCCACGGTCACTTCCAGTGAGCGGTCGCCGCCGGGTTCCGGTGTCAATGAAATGCGGATCGTATCGCCGATACCCTGCTGCATGAGGATGGCAAGGGCTGCCGTTGATGCAACAATACCCTTTGAGCCCATGCCGGCTTCAGTGAGCCCCAGATGCAGGGCGTGATCGCTGCGTTTCGCCAGCATCTGATAAACGGTGACCAGATCCTGCACATTACTGACTTTGGCGGACAATATGATGCGGTCTCGCCCAAGGCCCAGCTCTTCCGCCCGCTCGGCCGACAATATGGCTGAACGCACGATTGTTTCATGCATGACTTCAGTTGCATCTTTCGGCGCTGGCAGCTTGGCGTTCTCATCCATCAGGTGGGTGAGCAATTCCTGATCAAGGCTTCCCCAGTTGACGCCGATCCTGACCGGGCGATCATACCGCATGGCCATTTCGATCATCATCGCAAACTGCGTATCGCGCTTTTCGCGAAAACCCACATTGCCCGGGTTGATGCGGTATTTCTGCAGCGCCTCGGCACAGGCTGGATAATCGGTCAGAAGCTTGTGGCCGATATAATGAAAATCGCCAACGAGCGGCACATTGACGTTGCGGGCATCAAGCTTTTCGCGGATGTGCGGGACAGCGGCCGCGGCCTCTGCCCGGTCGACCTCG
>JAJFHB010000229.1 GCA_021775795.1 Hyphomicrobiales bacterium
CACCGAGAATGCCAACTTCGACATCGGCCTCCGAGACGCGTTTCACACCGTGGCCCATTTCCTCAGCGATAAGCTGAGCAGTGTCCGCATCAATGACGTCGTTAATTTTGAGCATATGCCCCTGTTGCATCAGGAGGCGGATGACGTCCACGGCCCGCTCCGCCATGCGGTTTGCGAGCTCCTGAACGGTGATCGCCTCGGGAATGATGACATCACGGTTGATCTTGGCTTGCGGCTGCGAGGAATCCTGCGCCTGTTTCTTTTCCCGTTCGCGTTGCCGCCTGATAGAGGCCAGGCTGCGTTCTCTGGGAGAATCATCGAGAGCATTCGAAATCGTCAGCCTGCCCTGGCGACGCGGCTGATCAGCACGACGCGATGGACTGGGCGCCGCGCCGTCGCGGCCCTTGCGGCCTTTCTTGGCATCGGCTGAGCGATCACCAGCATCATCTTGCTCGACCGCTTTTGCCACTCCGGCTTTTGCCGGCTTGTTCGGTTTTGTTTCTTCGGTGAGCGCGAGTGCTTCCTGCTCTGCCTTGAGACGGGCTTCTTCGGCACTGCGTTGCGCTTCTGCCTCGGCTTCTTCGCGAGCCCGGTCAACTTCCTGGGCCTGACGTATTTCGGCCTCAGCTTCAGCTACCTTGCGTTCTTCGGCTTCGCGAACGCGTGCTTCCGCCAACGCATTGGCTCGAGCACCCTTTTCGTCATCAGTCAACGTACGCAGAACAACGGCAGAGCGCTCGTCGACAACTACTTCCTCCGGTACAACGACGGGCGCTTCGGGTACGACAGGCGCTTCTTCCACAGCGACTTCCACCGGGGCTTCGACCGGTTCAGGAGCGCCAGGCACAGCTATGGTGCGTTTGCGCTTCTTCTCCACAAGTACCGACTTGGAACGCCCGTGCGAGAAGTTCTGCCGGACATGGCTCGACTCGACCGAGCGCCGCATGCTCAACGTGTTGCTCGAAAGCGTCGCGGGCTTGTCGTCGTCTGTATCTTTGGTTTCACTCATTCTTTCAACTTTCCATCCGCACCGTGTTCAGTGGCGCTTGAAACGACGGGCCCGTCCCGTCATTCCAAAAGTTTTCAAACTTGCGGGCTGCGGCGGCGAACGTATCGGTCAAATTTCCGTCCGTTAGCGCTGCATGTATCACATTCGACCGCCCAAATGCCAAGCTCAATTCGTCTGACGAGAACGATCTCAGCGCAGGAATAATATCATCCCCATCACTGACCGAGCGCAAACGCTGAGCCAGTTTATTCCTGCCGACGTCCGATGCTTCGGCTGCGTGCAGCAGAAGAACGATCGGTTCGGCTTTGGCACGCTCGATTATCTTCTCAAAGCCGCAGCGTACCAGTCCGGCTTTTTGAACAAGGCTGAGGAGATCAAGTGGTCGTTTGCGCAAAAGCTTTCCGACCAATTCGGCAAGGTCTGCGCTTGCCCGAACACTGCACTTCATGCTGCGGGAAAACAAGTTCTTGCGAACTGCTTCTTCAACCAAGCCGCGGTCCGCGGTCACCCAAACCCCTCTCCCTGGAAGCTTACAAAGAACATCCGGGACTACTTCGCCCTCCGGACCAGCGACAAACCGTATGAGTTCATCGACAGGCCGAACAGTTCTGGTTGCGATACACATGCGTTCCGTCATCTTTGATCGTGTCGCGTTCGCAGTGCCGCATGGGCGCAAGAGCGGGGGCTCAGGCCATGGGCGCTGCTCCACTTTCCTCGGTTGCTACTTCTTCGACTTCTTCCGGCTCTGCGGCTGCCAAAAGGTCTTCTTCGGTAATCCAGCCAGCCTTGATACGGGCTGCCATGATCATGGCTTCCGCCTCGACGTTGCTGACGTCCTGGCCGTCCAGAATACCCGCCTGGCGTACCGGCTCACCGTCTACACGTTCAATCCAACCCGTGAGATCGTCAGTTGCGCAGCCAGCCAGATCTTCGACCGAGGCGATTTCATTCTCGCCAAAGGCGACGAGCATGGCCATGGTCACACCCGGCACCTCGATGACCTCATCGGCAACACCAAGTTCGCGGCGCCGCGCATCAAGTTCCGTATTCACACGCTCGAGGTATTCCAGCGCCCGGCGCTGGAGCTCCTGTGCCATGTCATCATCAAAGGCTTCGATTTCGGCAATCTCTTCGACCGCGACATAGGCGACCTCGTCGATTGAGCTGAAGCCTTCCGATGCCAGAAGCTGCGCAATAACCTCGTCGGCGTCGAGCGCTTCCTGGAATATCTGGCTGCGTAGATTGAATTCGGCCTGGCGCCGTTCCGATTCCTCTGCCTCGGTAAGGATGTCGATATCCCAACCTGTAAGCTGAGAGGCAAGACGTACGTTCTGGCCGCGGCGACCGATTGCCTGACTTTGCTGTTCGTCGGGCACAACCACTTCGATCCGCTTCAGATCCTCATCGAGAACAACCTTAGTGACTTCTGCCGGTGCCAAGGCATTGACGATGAAGGTTGCCGGATCGGGAGAAAACTGAATGATATCGATTTTCTCGCCCTGCAGTTCACCGACAACCGCCTGCACCCGGCTGCCCCTCATGCCGACACAAGCACCTACGGGATCAATTGAGCTATCCTTCGACAGCACGGCGATCTTGGCACGGCTGCCGGGATCACGTGCCACTGAGACAATCTCGATGATGCTGTCATAGATTTCCGGCACTTCCTGCGCGAACAACTTCGCCATGAAGTCGGGATGTGTGCGCGAAAGGAATATTTGCGGCCCGCGTTGCTCACGCCTGACATCATAAATGTAGGCGCGAATACGATCTCCCGGACGGAAAGTTTCCCGCGGCAGGCATTCGTCTCTTTTCACGATCGCTTCGCCGCGCCCGAGATCAACAACAACATTGCCGTACTCGACACGCTTCACAACGCCATGGACGATTTCGCTGATACGATCCTTATATTCATCGTATTGGCGCTCGCGCTCCGCATCGCGCACTTTCTGCACGATAACCTGCTTGGCGTTCTGCGCTGCAATGCGGCCAAAATCGATCGGCGGCAATGATTCCGAAATGAAGTCACCAACGAGGGCTGCCGGGTTTCTTGCCTTGGCCAGGTCGAGGCTGATTTCGGTTGCTTCATTCTCGACGACTTCAACAACTTCGAGCAGACGGACCAGCCGGATTTCTCCGGTTTTCTCGTCAATCTCCGCCTTGATTTCATTTTCGCTGCCATAACGCGAACGTGCGGCTCGCTGTATGGCGTCTTCCATAGCAGCTATGACCACGTCTTTTTCGATGGCTTTTTCGCGTGCTACTGCATCTGCAATCTGCAGAAGCTCAAGCCTGTTGGCACTGACAACCTGCTCAACCATTGGGTCTCTCCACGTATTTCCTAACCGGCAAAACGCGCCGTATGATCGTTAGTCTTCCTGCTTCCTGGTGGCGGCTGCAACCAGCGCATCCGTCATCACCAGTCTGGCATCTGAAATTGTATCAAACGGCAAGCCGACTAATACCCGCTCACCGCCCTCTTCTCCGTCGATGAAGATCCGAACTTCACCATCTGTATAACCTTCCAAAACACCACGAAACCGACGCCGTCCGGCGATCAACTCCGCCATTTCAATTTTGGCCTCGTGCCCGGACCAGTGTTCAAAATCACTGGGCCTCACGAGGGGTCTGGCAATTCCAGGTGACGAGACCTCGAGAAGATACTTGCTGGCAATCGGGTCCTCGACATCGAGTACCGGCGATATTGCCCTGCTGATCGCCTCACAATCGTCTATTCCGAAATGACCGTCCTTTTTGTCTGCCATAATCTGGAGTGTCGCTCCGGCATCGCCGGTAAGGCGAATGCGGACAATACGATAGCCCAGGCTTTCAACTACCGGCTCTATCAATTCGACCACGCGCCTGGCAGCACCAGTTTCACGCGCGATGCGTGGCTCCTGCACCGTGTCGCTCATAGCCAGCCCGCCCTGCCGCTGCTCGTTGGGAACGCGACTTTCGGTACCACCTAATAAAAAAGTGGACCCCGCAGGGTCCACTCTCAACGATAGTCCGAACCGTATAAGTTCCAGATTATGCGAGAATGACTCTCATTCGGTCGCCAATATAGCGATTTAGCTTCACATCGCAAGCTTTAACGCGGCCTAATGTGGCAGCCGAAAACGCAGGTATGAAGGCCGACGTCCAGCCTGGACTGCCTTGCTTTCGTATCGCGTTTGAGGCCAATCAGACGGACGATGGCGCCAGTCACCGGGGCCATCCGCAAGCCATTCAAAAACTCCCTGTCGACGGATGTGAGACAAGGTCCAACGCACGTAGTCGGGAATGTCCGAGGCGAAGCGAAATTCCCCCCCTGGCGCGAGTACACGGGCCAGGCGCTCAAGATTTTCCTGCGTCACAAAGCGCCGCTTGTTGTGCCGGAGCTTTGGCCAGGGATCGGGGAACAGAAGGAATATCCTGCTGATGCTGTCTGCGGCAAGGCAGTCGAGGACATCGCGTGCGTCACCATCATGGATGCGGACATTGCTGATGTGGTCCGTTTCAAGACGGGCGAGAAGCTGGGCAACACCGTTTACGAAGGGCTCACAGCCGATGATCCCGGTGTCAGCATGCGTCTGCGCCTGCCAGAGCAGATGTTCGCCGGCGCCAAAACCTATCTCCAACCAGTGTGTGTCTACGGCGCTGCCGAACAAACCGGCTGGATCAAGCGGCGCAGGTTGCTCAAGATCAATGCGCAGTTGCGGCAACACCTCCTGCATAAGACGTGCCTGGCCTTTGCGCAGCTTGTGTCCCTTGCGGCGCCCGTAAATTCGATGCTTGGTTTCATCCATAATCGCGCTGCGTCAAGCCGGATGCGAACGGCACCAGCGGACCCTACAGAAATGCCGTCTGGAAATCGCCTGAGCGACACCCCTTAAGTAAGCGCTGCCTTGATGGCATCCACGAGATCGGTGCGCTCCCAGGAAAAGCCGCCATCAGCATCTGGTTCACGGCCAAAGTGGCCATAAGCCGAGGTGCGCTCATAGATTGGACGACTGAGACCGAGGTGCTCACGAATGCCGCGAGGGCTCAGATCCATCGCTTCGGCAAGGGCACCGACGAGCTTGGCTTCCTCGACATT
>JAJFHB010000230.1 GCA_021775795.1 Hyphomicrobiales bacterium
GTGTCATCGCCGGCGGTAAATGTGTTGCACCAGTGGGCAAGCCAGCCCTGACCCTGGAAGTAGTTAAGTCTGTTGTAGGCGCGGGATTCGAGATCAAGCCATTCTTCGCGGAGTTCAGATACATGCTGCGCACCGTAGAGAATATTGAATTCAAGGGCGCTGTGACTGGCGATGCCGGTCGTAGATTGTGTGCGCCCATAGGGTACCGCAGTGCTCGAAACAGCCGGTACGCTGTAACTTGCTCTCGTATCTGTTGTGCCGTTTCTACTCACTTGCCGACGCTCCTGCGCATTTTGCAGAAGGACGAGCAAATACAATGCCGCAAAGGCCCTGCAGCGTGAGCAACCGCGCAAATCTGGATAGGTAGGTTAACAACAAGTTACCATCTGCTTCGTGCTGGAACTATTACGGGGTGAATTCAGGTGCGCGGCGGTTTCGACTGTGAATTGGAGCTTCTGCCAACGACCGCTTGCCTCAGACTTGCTGGCATGGCGTGGTAGATGCGTTTCAATTTCGGACGTAACCAGCCCAGATAGCCGTTACAGTATGCTGCGCCCCACAAGTTGGTCGCCAGCACGAAATCATCAACTTTGACCTCGCCACTCGCCCAGTGCGCCTTGTAGCCGTCATTGGGAATCATCAGATCAAATCGCGTAAAGCCACGCTCAACGGTCCATTTTTGCAATAGATCCAAATGCACCTTGATGGGGGACTGCTCAAGAAGTTCCACATCCTGCACAAGCAAATATCCGAAATACTCATTCTTGTAGTGCAGCCCGATGTCGACGCTGAGCACTTCGTCATTGCGGGAGAGAACGCCGGCAGCAACGTTCATGCCGGACGGTTGTTCATAAGCGAGATCGCTCAAGAAGCCCTCGAAACCCGGCTCGGTCAGGATATCGGCTTTGAAGGCCTGCTCTTTCAGCCATCTCCGCTTGAGCGCAAGCCCGCTGTCTATGGCTGCCTTGAGCTCCGTTCCGCTGCGGTAAACGGCGAAACTGACATTCCCGGTCTTGCTCAGTCTTTTCCCAAGTTTCGAGCGCTGCGAGCGCTGGTTACGACTGAGAGCAGACGAATAAGCGTCAACGTCACTGTAAGGTGTGAGATCCAGAAATGGCGCCGCATTGTTGTCTGCGGTTTTCACATGTTTCTGGCTCAGGAATCGATGGGCGATCGAGCCCTCTCTGACGTAGCGCAGAGATATCCCATCGATGTCTGAATTGGTAATTGCCTTCCAGGCGGCTTCCAACCAGGCCAGCCGGAAAGCGGAAGGTGCGGCGACGATGTCGCCGTATTGTGCGTAGGGGTCGGTCAGCCACTTCATGACCGATACGGGGCCATGGCGAACAATCATCATTGGCCAAATCATCACGACCCGGCCGTTCTCCCGGCCAACAATGGTGTTGAGTTTGATGTGTGGATTGCCGGCACCATAGCGCTCAAACCAGGCGGCGCACCACTTGTGGGTTTGGAACACGGTGTGAGCGGGAGCATGCTCCGCCTGCAGTGCGTTCCATTCAGGACCGAGCTGCATCAACTCATCGGTGGTTTTGACGACCTCGAGGCTGGACCCTTCGGGCAAGTCGAGACATATCGCAACACCGCGCGAGCATGCGCCGCCGGTTTGCAGGTCTTCGTGCACATGAATGCGCTTTTCGGTCAGATTTTGACCCGGGACCATTTTCCCACCTAAGTATTCCGGATTTCCCACCAGCGGGAATCCTACTTTCAATGTGAGAAGAAACCGTTAGCGCATTGTATCCTTGGCGAACCTGCGTTCACCATTGCGTTACCCGGCTTTTTCCGTAAGCAGGGCCAGAGCCTCGGCAGTATCGATGACTTTTGCGTATTCATCGTCGAGGTGAGCGAGCGAAAGATTGTGAACATCTTCAGCGCTCCGAAGTTTGCCGGAAAAGTCTGTCGTTTCCACCGCCCAGCTGGCGTCTGCCACCACATGGGCGAGGAAACCCAGATCTCCCGCGTGCCGGGCAGTCGCTTCAAGTGAATTATGCGTGAGCACACCGGCGAGGACCAGGCTTGCCTGATTGTTGTTGCGCAGATGCTGTTCGAGGTTTGTGCCGATAAAGGCGCTGTGAGCCTGCTTTTCGATGATTGTTTCATCGGGCAGGGGCACTACTTCGGCAATGAAGGCATTTCCGGGTTGGTCAGGTCTGTATGGAGATGCCGGCTCGGTTGAGTTATGGCGAATATGAACAATCGGACCCCCAAGCAGGCGCCAGCCATCCAGCAAATGGCGGAGTTTGTCCTCTGCGTCCGGATTGTTGCGCGGCCCCCATTTCGGGTCGTTAATGGCCTCCTGCAGATCAATGAGGATCAGTACCGGCGGATTTTCTGGTTTTGTCATGATGGTGGTTCGTGTGGCCTTTGGCTGGATACGAACGCAATGTCACAAATGCTTGAGCAGAGTTGATGCGTTGATCCGTGTACGACTGATTGAAAGTCCATCGCTGCGCCCCCAATTTGGCGAGCATCAGACAATGACGCGGCATTCCCGCCGCAGCTCAGGGGATCTAGTAAAAATGAAACTGCTCGATTATTCCACAATTGTTTCCCGGATTGCAGTGGCGGCAGCGCTCTTTGCGGTAATCGTTGCCACTTCAAGCACCAGTTTTGCCGACGGCCCGTGGTCAGGCTCGTTCCAGGGCGCATCAAGCCACGTCACAAGCGGTTCCGTCACGGTGACGGAAAGTGGCGGTACGATCACGATTTCGCTTGGGAGCAACTTCAGTCTCGACGGTGCACCTGACCCCTATGTCGGCTTTGGTACCAACGGTTCTTATCAAACCGAGGTTGCTGTGTTGGCAAAGCACACAGGTGCTCAGCAGTACACAATTTCAGCAAGCAGTGTTGATCTCAACTCTGTCAACGAGGTCTACATCTGGTGCAAACGGTTCTCCGTTCCGCTCGGTGTCGCGAGCATTCAATAGAGCACAACTTCAGGGTCCGGCAGCGCTGGACCCTGTCGTTCCATCACGGGCGGTGAGGTTTGCCAGGAATTAGGGAGGATCTGATGGACATTTCGAAGACTGTCGTATTGACCCTTTACCGGTGGGCTGGCTCATGGGGGCCCTTCAAGGTCAACATTCCCTGCGGCGAGTGCTCGCTCACCGTTGATGTCATCGAAGACACCCTGGCAACGGAACTTCAGGGTATTCCGGTTGAGCTTGAAATTCGCGAATGGCTCAGCGAGTGGTGGAAGCCCCTGCCGAAGGGTGGCTGGCATGCCCCAATTGTGATGGTTGACGGCAAGCTGGTCAGTCAGGGTCATGCATTGAACCGCGGCGTGTTGACCGAAGCCATTATTGCAGCACACGTGGCGCGGTCGGGAATTTCGGGCACGCATGTTTTTGGCAAGGAGACCTGTCCTCACTGTGTACGTGCCAAGAACTACCTTGATGAAGGTGGTGTTGATTACACCTATCACGACGTGGTTCGCTCTCCCCGTGCTCTTTATGAAATGCTTGGTCGGGTAAAGCCGATTGTCGGACCCAAGACGCCGGTTACCGTGCCACAGATCTGGATTGATGGTGTTTATGTGGGTGGCGCTGATCAGCTCAGCAGCATTCTCAGCCGCGAGATCGAAGGCAATCCTGAGCGCGGCCAGAACTCTCTTGCAGTCAAGGCTGCAGCTTGAGTTTGGGATTGAATTCCAGCTAACGCTGTTTGTGTATCCAGGTGCCGTCCGGCCCGGGGAGGGGGTCGTCCTCACCTTTGGTGCTGTGAAGGCTCAGGCCCCGAAATCCTAATGCATCTGCGTCATGGTTCCGCAGGCTTTGCGGTGCTTCCGGCCCATGCAAATGCTGGAGCTCAAGCACGCCGTAGGGCCGCTGCCAGAGCCATTCCCGGTTTTCGACTGCTTCCAGGTCTGCATTGGGCGGTGTCTCATCCGTGTAAGCCAGAAAGTACAGAGTAAATCCAAAGGGCTCGACCGGTTGGCGGGAAAGCTGGCGCATTCCCAAAACGTCAGAATAAAAACTCAGACATGCATCGATGTCTGTTGTTCTCAATGTGATGTGAGCAAGGGTTGAAGGCTGCCCCAGCGGCTGGTCGGGCAGGGCTGTGTACAGCTTTTTACTGCCCTCAAATGTCCATTGAAGCAGTTCGATCTGATAACCGTCGGGATCGGACAAATGGCACAAATAGCCGATATCGCGGAACTGACGGGGAGATGAGACCTCGACACCAATTGCCCGTAAACGTTCGCAGGCCAGATCAATGTCCGGCAAGGTTACGCCGATTTTCCAGTAAAGGTCAGAGCGGGAGTGATCATAGCCGGACTGTGCAGGAGTGCTTTTATCGTGCCACAGCTCAAGGACGGCCTGGTCGCGGGCAGGGGTTTGGTTCGGGCTTTCCACGAAGGCCAGCAGGTAGCAATCAACGTTGCTGTCACTGGCGGTGCCGGATTGTGAAATCAGGCGCATCCCAAGCGCGGTGCGGTAAAATGCGAGTGACCGGTCAGGATCGGAAATCTGCAATATTGGCCTCATGGCCGCTTCCTACCTGGTCAGTTCACGCATGGCGCCATCAAGGCCTTCAAGTGTCAGGGGAAACATCCGTTCAGAAAACATCTGTTTGATGTAGTCCGTTGATGGTGTGTAGTTCCAGTATTTTTCAGCGCTTGGGTTGAGCCAG
>JAJFHB010000024.1 GCA_021775795.1 Hyphomicrobiales bacterium
TGGCGCTCGACTACACGACTGTCTCCCGGGCTTCCGTGTTTTTCTACACCATGCCCTTTTGGGTCGCTATCGGGGCACACTATCTGATCCTGGGCGAACGGCTGAACCCTCTGCGCATTGCCGGTCTCGCACTGGCGTTTGCCGGTGTCGTGTGGGCGCTGCTGAGCGATGACAATCCGGCGTCCCCTTATGCCTTCTACGGAGATTTTGCCTGCATTGTTGCAGCCATCCTATGGGCAGGTATTGCCCTGCTTGCCCGTGCCACGGATCTGCGCAAATCCACGCCTGTCATGCAACTGCTTTACCAGTTGTCGATATCAAGTCTGATCCTCATGCCCGCATCCCTGCTGTTTGGCGACCTTGTTCGCGACTTTACTCTTGCTCATGCAGCAATCCTGGCCTTTCAGGTTGTTGTGGTCGTCTGCATCGGATTCATGTCGTGGTTTTGGATACTGTCCGTCTACCCGGCCTCCGATATGGCCTCATTCGGATTCCTGACACCGATATTTGGCGTGTCCTTCGGCTGGCTCATTTTAGGTGAACAAGTCTCAGTGACACTGATCGGTGCACTCGCGCTGGTATCCATCGGAATCGTCATGATCAACCGCAAATCCCGGGCCACCTAAACTTCCCCATCTCACGTCATATCAGGACCGCGTACAAAAAGTTATCCAGTGTGGGTAACCAATACTTCAGTTCGCACTTGGATGTTCTTACAAGCGGATGCTAGGCTCCCTTAATGTACTGACGGGGGCGTCTGTGAGTTGAAATGGCGTGGACAGAAAACACAAAGAGCCTCCTGGACGAAATTGTTCTTCAGGGGTGTGAAGACACACTGCGGATATTGAATTTCCGGCTGAACAAGGATTCCGAGTTCAGATCGTCTTTCCGCATTGACGTCGTAAATCTGCTGAACGAGCTTTGGCCAGCGGATGATGTTGCAGACAACATGCGCTACGTCAGGCTTATCAGTAACGACATTGAAAAGATGCCGCACGATCTGCTCGACAAGCTGTCAGACTGCCTGAGCAGACAGGCAAGGTCGATACTCGACAGCGGTTCATCCAAACGCTGTGCTGCGAAGTTGATCGCCGGCTGGCTTAACACCAAGGCCATTGAGATACGACAGAGCGGTGCACCGCACAGTCTCGCACTCAAATTGAAGGGAGAGCACGAGACTTTGTGCCTCAAGCTTTTCGAAGTGCGACGGCAGCCTGAACTGGTCCGCTAGTTTCACCGGCTTAAAAGCGTCCTCGCTCACGCCATCCCTCCCTATGAGACGACCAAGTCTCCTTGGCAGGAACTGCTCGAAAGTTGTGCACGCCTTACGTGATCTATCAGACAAAACCATACAAAAGTCGTAAACTCTGCAGCGTGGGGGGATTCGAAATACCCGCTTAGGAGACGCAAAATGAATCTTAGTGCACCAACAATGCCGGTGTTTTTGGTATCGCTCGTCTTGGCCGTTCTGGCTCTGGTCACGATGCTTGGCGTAGCTATTCCGGTTGTATCCGGTAACGTTACATGGGTCGCGATCGCGGCTTACGTGGTCTTGCTTGTCGGCAATGTCATGAAGGGTCTTTGACCTTTCATAGCTGAAAGTTTTGACAGATGGCCGGCACAGGCAACAAAGCCTGCGCCGGCCTTGCTTTTTGGCGCCCGGACACACTGCCATTACGTGACAAGCAGACAATGATCCGCTACATCACACGTCAGCTTTTCTGACAAAGCATTCCTGACATAGATTTGCATTAAGGACGTAGGCGGTGACCGAAGCAAAAACCACGCCTTTGAATATCACACGCGAGATGATCGGGCCGCATCCAGACGGCCACGACATTCCGCACCTTCTCTCCCCGGTGCTGCTTGGACGCCATGCGCTTGCCGCCCATTTTTTGCGGCACTGCGAGCACATCGTTGAACTGGGCGGTCACAAAGAGCCGATCACGCCGTTTTTGATGCATGAGCCAAAGTCTGTTCTCAGCATGGATCCGAAAATGGACCCGCTTGAAGCAGAACTTCTGCACGGGAAGCCTTGCCGCATCAGACACGTGGCCAGCAAATTCCAGGTCGTCGACTTCGACCTTGAACCCTTTACGTATGGCTTCCTTATTCTGGGGTATTCCGTGAAAGGTCACGGCGAAGAGCGACCGGATTCGGAATTGCTCTTCCAATTGGTCGACAATGCCAAATGCGTTGTTATCGATCATGTCATTGACTTTGAGCGCTCGGAGACCCAATTACCAAACGTGCTCAATCGGGGCACCATGCGGGAAGTCTGCCGTATCGACCTGACATTCGATGATGAGATTATCCACGGCCTGCCCTACGCCAAGCGGCGCTTGCTTGTCCTGGAACCTGCAACCACCTGAATTCTGACCCACAGCGTTTTACAGTGAAACCCAGCGCCCAAACCTACCGCCAATGAGGACTATATGAACTTCACCGATCTCATCATTCAGCGCGTCGACGCCGACGTACCCGAAATGCCGATGCCCGCTGGCGTGGCACAACTCAAGGCCTCCTCGCACACCAGTGCAAAGGCCATGGGCACCGTGGTGGAGGAAACAATCCTCAACACTGTCCATGACGACGAGCGCCCGTTTGTTGACGCCATCGAGGCAC
>JAJFHB010000231.1 GCA_021775795.1 Hyphomicrobiales bacterium
CTATGCGGTGTCGATGTGCAACTTGGCGAAGACCTCAATGCTGCACAAATCGATTACTTCCGGCAGATTGCGCAACACGCGATCAAGCCGGGAGAACGCATCATCCTGTGCGCTCCCCACCCAAGCTGGGTGGCACCGCCACAGCAGCATCGAGCCGGCGATGAACTGACCCGCATCATGGATCTTCTCAAGGTTGGCGGCGCAGAAGTGCCATTGGTGCTCGTGGGGGATTTACATCACTACAGCCGCTACGCGCCAGACGACGGCGGACCGCAACTTGTAACTGCGGGCGGCGGTGGCGCCTTCAAACACCCAACCCACAAACTGCCGTTTGCAACGCAATTGCAAAACGGTGGAAGCAAAAACGACAGTTACACGCTTGCTTGTGCCTACCCGGACACCAAACGCTCGCACCGTTTGAGCTTCCGGAACCTCATGTTTCCGTTCTTCAATTGGGACTTTTCCGCTTTTATCGGGCTCATCTACGCATTTCTTGTGTGGTTTCTGGAGACCCGCAGGCCGGTATCAACAGCGCCCATCAGCGAAGCATTTCTTGATCTGATGGCAGGCCATGGCAGTATCGCAGATGCGTTCGGGCGTCTTGCGTCAACCATTCCACGAAGCCCCGAGTTTGCCCTTCTGGTGCTCGCCGTGTGCGTGGGGCTCATCAGCTTCAATGTCAATTACCGCAGGGGTCTCGCAATCTGCCTTGGCATCGGACACACCGCTATCCACATGATGGCGATGGTCGTTTCATTCTGTGTTGCAGCGCAGATTGCCAGTGTAGTGGCGCCTGAATTCCAACAGTTTGGGCTGAGTTTCCTTGTATTTCTCGTCATCATGATCATCGTTGGCGGCTTGCTCGGTGGCATTGTGTTCGGCCTCTATCTCATCTTTGCTCTGAATGTGATCGGCATCCAGTGGACGAACAGTTTCTCTTCGCTCCGCATTGCGGATTTCAACAATTTCATCCGCCTACAAATTACGCCCGATGGTGCCCTGCATGTGCATCCATTGAAAATCGAGAGAGCCTCCCGGACATTGCCTACCGGCAACATCGTTGCTGCTTCACAGCCAGAACCAATCGAACCGTCCATCATTATCCGCTGAAAGTCTGACATGGCCGACATCAGTCCGCTCAATCTTGCGCTTCCCCTGAGCCGCCTCAAGAGAACCTACGATGCCGTGGTCATCGGGTCTGGCTACGGCGGCGGCATTGCCGCATCACGACTGGCGCGCATGGGACTGTCAGTTGCCGTGCTGGAGCGTGGGCGTGAATATCTGCCAGGAGATTTCCCAAAGTCCCTAAGCGAAGCAGCCCATGAGTTTCAGTTAGAAGGAGCAATGGGCCACGTCGGCTCGTCGCTGGGCCTCTTCGACATGCGCGTCAACAAGGACATGTCGGTGATGATCGGCTGCGGGCTCGGCGGCACCTCCCTGATCAACGGCAACGTCATGCTCAAACCGGACGGCCGGGTTTTTGATGATCCTTTATGGCCGGCAGAGTTAGCAGCAGACGTTGATTCGATACTTGAGGAAGGTTACCGGCGCGCAGCCCGCATGCTGCAGCCAACGCCCTACCCCCTCTCACATCCGCGCCTCCGCAAGCTTGCAGCGTTCCAGACCCAACTCTCGGCGGTTGGTGCAAAATATTCCAGACCACCAATTTCAGTGACTTTTGATCCAGAGGCCGGGGGCAACCCTGCCGGCGTCATTCAAAGCGCCTGCACTCTTTGTGGTGATTGCTGCTCCGGCTGCAACGTCGGCGCAAAGAACACGACGGCTCTGAACTATCTCCCTGACGCGGTGAACCACGGTGCAGAGGTGTTTACGCAAGCGCATGTGACACACCTGGAACGAGATGAGACGGGCTGGCGCGTGCTTTTCGACCCACAGGACGCAGATCTGAAAGGCACCAAGACCCTTGATGCCTCCATCGTTGTGCTCGGTGCCGGCACTTTGGGTTCGACCGAAATCCTTTTGCGCTCAGCCGCCGCCGGCTTGCCGTTGTCCACTCGTGTTGGCGAGGGTTTCTCCGGCAACGGCGACGTCATCGCGTTTGGCTACAACAACGACATCGCCATCAACGGTATCGGCATTGGCCATCCGCCGCTGGAAGATGCTGCAGCCGTCGGCCCGGTTATCGCAGGTCTCGGGGATGCAAGGTCTGGACGCCCCCTCAACGAGGGCATGGTGATCCAGGAAGGCGCCATTCCAAGCGTCCTTGCCCCGCTGCTCCCTTTGATCATGAAATCTGTCAGCCCGCTTTTTGGCACTGACACCGACGCTGGAGACTACATTGCGGAAGCTGCGCGCAGCTGGAAAAGCTTGTTTCGAGGCGCCTATGTAGGTGCGGTTCACAACACCCAGACCTTCCTCGTCATGGCGCATGACAATGCTGCGGGCAAAATGGAACTTGAAGATGACAGACTGCAGCTCATCTGGCCCGATGCCGGCGATCAACCCGTCTATCAACGCATTAGCAAGATGCTGGAGCGTGCAACGGCAATGACGGGTGGTACATTCGTCAACAATCCGATGTGGAGTGAGAGCCTAGGTCGAAATCTCATCTCCGTGCACCCGTTGGGAGGATGCAGCATGGGGGATGATGCAAGTTCAGGCGTTGTCGACCACAAATGCCGCGTCTTTGCCGGCGATGGGAACATCCATGATGGCCTGTTCGTTTGCGATGGTGCCGTGATACCCCGCTCACTTGGGGTCAATCCATCGCTGACAATTTCCGCCATCGCCGAGAGGGCGATGATCCATCTGGCCCGCGACAGCGGGCTCAGGTTTGATG
>JAJFHB010000232.1 GCA_021775795.1 Hyphomicrobiales bacterium
GGCGCATTGAACTGCTTCTACGACGCTAGGAAATTCGGCAAGGAGGCCGTCTCCCATAAGCTTCACGATGCGGCCCTGCCGCGCCCTGATCTGCGGTTGCACCAGATCATTATGAAGCAATTTGAGACGGCTAAGCGTTCCCGCTTCATCCATGCCCATAAGACGCGAATAACCGACAATGTCTGCGACAAGTATAGCAGCAAGTCTGCGTTCCAAGCTGGAGCTCCTCTGTGTGAGGCATCGACCGGATCAAAGCCATCGTAACACACAAACTAGCATGGCGCTAAATTTCAGAGCTCTTTCGCACTACGTCATCAGCAAACCTGTAGGTTTGACACTTGATGTTGGCAAACTCAGGGGACTGTAGAGAAGAGGCGAGCAACAACGGTCGCTGCTACCTATTGAAAATCACTCGGGCAGGTCGAGATAACGCCAAATAAACATGTTGTTCTTCATGGTTTACTTTGATCCCGCGTAGATGCGCAAAGCTGCTGCATCGCATTCCTTCAAGGCGCCGGTTTCGGCATTGATGTCACCCGGCTCGCGAACACCCCAGGCGCGAACGAGATGGTGGTGATCAAACCCAAGACCTTTAAAACTAGCCGAAAAACTCTCCATCAGATCGCCATATCGATCCTCAGGTTCGCCTTGTGTTTGCAGAAAGACAAGGTGGCGTCCTGGTGTCAGCCGGCTCTTGATTTGAGCCGTTGCATAGCCGGGGACAAAGAATGAAAAAAATCGATCAATGGCCAGCTTCAACTGTCCGGTGACGCTTGTGAAGTAGACGGGGCTGGCCAGCACCAGCACCTGAGCCTGAGTAACGGCTTCCAGCACCGGTGTGAGGCCGTCCACCTGGCCGCAGTGGTCCAGGTCCTCCTTGCAGCGGAACAGGTTCTGGCAGCCGTTGAATTGCAGCTGAGACAGGGCAAAGGTTTCGGTCGGAGCGCCGTGCAGCTCGGCCTGCTGAACAAAACGCTCAGCCAGAGCATCGCTGTTACCGCCGCGCCGCGGGCTGCCCAGAAGGCACACTGTCGACATATCGTTGGGAGACATCATTGGCGGTTAAGGGCGAGGTTCAAGCCAAGGAGCGCAAGCAGCCCGCCGCCGATGCGCTCTGCCACTCGGTTGGCGGAAGGCGATTCCTTGAACAAGGTGACCACCCTGTCGGCGAGTAACACGCAAAGCACATCCGCACTTGAGAACATCACATTCACGATTGTCCCAAGGATAAGAAGCTGAGCCCACACGGGAAGAGCAGCTGAAAGCTCAGTGAACTGCGGGAGAAACGCCACATAAAATATTGCCGTTTTTGGGTTGAGCACCTCGACAATCATGCTTTCGTAGAACGCTTTTCGCGGAGACTTTGCCGTGAACTCACCTGAATGAACATCGACAGCGTTTTTCGAAAGAATGAGCCGGATACCAAGCCAGATCAGATAACCAGCACCTGCAATTTTGAGAACCGTATAGAGAACCGGCACGAGGCTGAACAGAACGGCAAGGCCAAAGGCCGCGGCCACTACATGGACGTAGCCACCCAGATGAATACCGAGTGCAGCCATCCAGCCGCCCCGACGTCCCCTCGCGATGGTTTGTGCGGCTGCATATAGAGTTGAGGGACCCGGCATATAGGCAAACAAGGCAGTAGCAACAATAACGGCGAGAAGTGTCTCTAGTGAGGGCATTACTCAACCTCAATCCGTTCCATCAACCCTGCCAGGTCGCCAACCTGCACGCCCACGGAACCGTTTCTCAACCCGGCTGCCGCCGCTTTGCGGACCTCGTCGGATTTGTTCTGCGAGAGCTTCCAGGTACCCTGAATATCAGAAACTTGCAGCGCTATCGGGACAATCTGTCTTTGCATTTTTGCATAGACTTCAGTGTCCATCTTAACGATTTTCCATGGCGCCTTTGGCGTCAGGCGTTCTTCCATGTGGGCGCTTAAGCGCTCAAGCACACCGTGAAGTTCGTTCTGATCAAGCAGCCGAAGCTGGCCACGAAGATGAACCGCGACGTAATTCCAGGTCGGCACCTGGTTTTCAACACCGTACCAATCCGGTGACACATAGGCATCTGAGCTGGTTACAGCGACAACAGCCTCGATGGGATCTTTGAGGAGCCTGACAATGGGGTTTGAGCGCACCAGATGCATTTCCACATATCTGCCGTCTGGCGACAGCAGAAACGGAACATGACTGATCAGCGGCGCGTTTTCAGAGTTGACGGCCAGAGTTCCAAAGCTCCGCTCACGGGCAAACTCAACGTTCTGCTCGGTCGGTGTTTTTCTGAATGCAGGGTTTGGATGCATAACCAGTCGTCTCCGGAATTTACGCAGAGCTAAGGGAACATCGGACCCTCAGCAATAGCCACTTTCAGCGTTTTTTTACAGACCACTTTCTGGCAGGGAAGATGTTCTCTCAGGCTTCCAATTCCCACCCTGGATTTTCTCCGAACCGGTCCGTCAGAAAGTCAGTCAGCAAGCGCACTTTCGCCGACAGATGGCGGGAGGGAGGATAGATCACGGAGAGCGTAAGCTCAGAGGCCTGATACTGTTCCATGACGGTGACAAGTCGCCCGGCCTGCAACTCGGGACCGGCAATGAAACCTGGCAGCAACGCGATACCCAATCCCTTCACCGCACCGTCGCGCAGGACTTCGCCATTGTTTGAGCAGAGCACGGAATCCAGCCGCACAGTGACCGGCCCGTCCGGCCCCAGCAGGCGCCACCGATTGTCAGTTGCCTGCATCCCATAGTTCAGGCAGGCGTGCCCGCGAAGCTCAGTTGGAGTTGCGGGCGCCCCGTTCTTCCCCACATAATCGGGAGATGCACACAGCAATCGCTGTATTGCGCACAGGCGGAAATCGACAAAGGTCGCCTCTTCCTCCGGTTCGGCAATACGGACAGTCAAATCGTAGCCCTCTTCAATAATGTCGACGATGCGGTCATTCAGGGTCAGCTCGACCCGCACATCAGGGTGCAGCAGCATAAAATCCGACAGCGCTGGCCCCAGATAGAGCGTTCCAAAGGACATGGGCGCATTGATCCGCAACTGCCCTGTTGCATGCTCCTGAGCATCACTCATTGCGCGCTCGGCCTCATCCAGGGACGAGAGAATGGCTTTTGCACGCTGGTAAAAAGCCAGTCCGTTCGCGGTCGGAGCCACGTGACGGGTTGTGCGGTTCAGCAACTGTGTTCCGAGCTGGTCTTCCAGATCAATCACCAGCCGGTTTACCGAAGACCGGGATTTGCCAAGCCGGCGCGCGGCAGCAGCAAACCCCTCCGCTTCAACGACGCTGACAAGGGCCTGCAATGCTGAAAACCTGTCCATAATTGTCTCACTTTATTGTCGCACAATTCAGGACAATATGTGCTTATTATAAGGCATTGTCTATCTTGATGACCAAGACAATATGAGCATCAACACAATGAACCTTCGACCGGAGATGCAAAATGCAGATGCTCAGACCGTCAGATGAACGAGGCCATGCGAACTTCGGCTGGCTTGACAGCCGCCACTCGTTTTCCTTCGGCAATTACCACGACCCAAAGCACATTCAATTCGGCGCGCTAAGAGTGATCAACGAAGATCACGTTGCAGCGGGAGCCGGCTTTGACACTCATGGCCATCAGGAAATGGAGATCATTTCCTATGTCCTTGAAGGTGCAATGGAGCATAAGGATTCAATCGGCACGGGATCTGTAATCCGCCCCGGTGATTTGCAGCGCATGAGCGCCGGCACGGGGATTCGCCACAGCGAGTACAATCACTCACAAACCGACCCTGTACACTTTTTTCAGATCTGGATTGTGCCCGAAGTTATGGGGCTTGCACCGGGTTATGAGCAAAGGGCTTTCTCTGAAGCCGAGCGCTCAGACCAGCTTCGACTTATGGGTTCGCGAGATGGCCGTGAGGGCTCCCTGACTATTCATCAGGACGTCGACCTCTTCGGCTCTCTGCTCTCCACACAGGCATCGACCTCATTCGAGATAAGACCCGGCCGGAAGATTTGGATCCAGTTGGCCCGCGGCAGACTTTCCATCGACGGGACACCCATAAGACCCGGGGACGGGCTGGGTTTGACGGATTCGGGGCACATCACCATCACCGCACAGGAAGACGCCGAGTTTCTGCTCTTCGATCTGGCCGCCTGATGCGCCGGCGGCACCTTCCGACTGGCCCGGTGCCGCCAGTTCGCTTCCCTGTTTCCTCAACCACGGTTGCTTTTCTTACTACTCTTTACCCCCTGAGGCCTCCCGCGAAAACTGGGGATGAGAGTCCAAAAATATGATATCAAAAATCTTATCCGCAAGCTGGATAACCAGTTTTGGGCAAATTGATTGCCTGTTTATGAGCCGTGCTCACCATTGCAGCGAGCACACTGCGCCGACAGACGGCTGATCGTATATGCGGAAGAAAGACCGAAAACATGGAAGACACTTCTATAGGGCTGATAGGGATAATCATGTACGCTGTTGTCATTGGCGTGCCTGGTCTGTTGATGCTGGCCGGTGCCTCGCTGTCTTACAAGGCTTTCACTTTCTTCCATGGTGCAAGACGGACGCAGGGCACGGTCGTGCTTTGCGAGCGAATTCACTCAATCGGCGCGAATGCAAACGAGGCGACATCTTACCTGGTAACTTATGAGTACGCTGATCTTGACGGCACGGCGATACAGGCCAAACAGTTCTCACGACCCCGCGTTCCAGCCGCAATCGGTGAGGAACACGAAATCCTGGTCAATCCGGAAAAAACCGACATGGTTCGGCGACCCAGCATTTCGCACTACATTCTGGGGCCGATCCTCTTCGCCGTGGGCCTTGCAGTAATCATTGCATTCAGTCTGGCATTGTCAGGTGATATATAGTTCTGAAGATAGCCGACACACGTTGATGTGGTGCCGCAGGCGGGATCTGCAGCCTTGTTCCTGTCGGACACATCTCAACGGGCGAGCAGCGAAGATGGGTCGTTGCTGAGGAGGGGTTAGACATGAAATCTATCTTCGCCATTCTGCTGATCGCTCTTGGAACGGCCGCACAGGCCCAGATCGCGCCATCGACATCCGACATCGCAGGATACGACAGTCTGCATCACGCGGCGCATGTGGGAGACGTTGAAACAATCCGTCAACTTGCAGCGCAAGGCGCCGATCTCGATGTGCGGGACCGCTCTGGGCGCACCCCTGCACATGTCGCAGCATTTGCTTCCAATGATGAAGCCTTGCGGGTGCTGGCTGAAGGCGGAGCCGATATGAATGCGCTGGAGAATGGCGTTTATGACGTGCTGACCATCGCAGCCGTCGCCAACGATCCTGAATTGGTGGCGCTGGCAATTGAACTTGGCAATCGCCCCGACCTCATCACCAGCGTTTACGACGGAACCGCCCTGATCGCTGCGGCCCATCTGGGACATCATGAGGTTGTCCGCCGTCTGATAGCGGGCGGTGCACCACTCAACCACGTGAACAACCTTGGCTGGACGGCACTTATGGAGGCCGTGGTTCTTGGCGACGGTGGCCCGGATCATGTTGCCACGGTCCGCGCCCTGGTTCTGGCTGGTGCGGACACTCTCATCACCGACCGTGGTGGCGTCACACCGCTCCAACATGCTGAAGCACGCGGCTACGCGGAGATAGCTCAGATTATCCGCTCGGGACCGGATAGCTGAACATGACGTGTTGGAGACACCAGAGCCTGAGCATTATCTGCCCGAACTTTCGTTATAGCCGGACAAATGGTTGAAATCATGCCCAGGCGCATATCTCGGTCTTCTCGTAACGGTGACTCCAGGCCACTTACTCCTCAGAACGTCCAGAGGCATCGCGATCACGCTCGTATCGTTTCGTGAGTGGAAACGGCGGCAACCAGGATTCGCGCCGTTCGATCCAGAGTTCGTAGGTTGGCATCAATTGGTCAGGAGCGTCCAGGGAACCCAGATTCACTTCGATTTCGTCATCGCTGCGCGAAAAAACGGATGAGCCGCAACCGGGACAGAAATACCGCCCGGCGTAGTC
>JAJFHB010000233.1 GCA_021775795.1 Hyphomicrobiales bacterium
GCGCGCAGGGCGTTAAGGGGGGATGATCCTGACCGTAATGCCGCGACCGAGGAGTTGGCGAGTGCGCTGGAACTTTACGAAGCCGAGGTCGCATGGCGCCTGGCTGGAGCCGGAGAGCTTGCTGAAGGCATCGATGAATATGACAGCGCCATACACGCAAACATCGGCGCACGTCTGCAAGAACGTTTGACCAAGGATCAGGCCACGACACTTGCGGCCTGTCTGTCGCATCACCGTGATATCTCGCTGAACTTCTGATAGGAACGCGAGCACAAGAGGGGGCTGTCTGCCGCTGCAAAGGCGGCAGTGCGGCTGGCCCTAGCCAACGGTTGCCAGGTCAATGCGCAGCGCCGAAATGCTATTCAATCTCGTCATGCTCGCTGTTTTCTTGTTCATCCCGGGCCTTGCAACGTCTCTGCCGGAACTGTTGTATAGCGGCTGATATCCAGGGGCATGCGGGAACCTGTGCCGTCTGACGAATTCTCTGTGCAAACGGTGTTCCCCGGAGCGAACAATAATTCTAATGTGGTGCCCATGAGCGACATCAAATCTGCATCCGAAATATTCGACATTTCCGGCCAGGTGGCTTTGGTGACCGGCGCCTCAAGCGGGCTCGGCTGGCGCTTTGCGCGGCTGCTCGCAGGCCATGGCGCCAAAGTTGTGGTGGCTGCCCGACGCACGGATCGCCTCAAGTCCCTATGTGAAGACATTGAAGCGGCCGGCGGTAAAGCACACGCGGTGGCACTCGATGTCGGGGACCGCACAAAAATTACCTCAGCATTTGATGCTGCGGAAGAAGAGTTCGGCACGGTGACCATCCTCGTGAACAACGCGGGCATGGCGATCCAGAAGAGCGCTCTTGATATGTCGGATGAAGACTGGCGGGGCGTGCTTGATGTCAATCTCGACGGTGTCTGGTATGTGGCGCAGGAAGCGGCGCGGCGAATGACTGCGGCTGAGAGCGGCGGTTCGATCATCAACATCGCTTCCATTCTCGGTCTCAGAGTGACCAGGTCGCTCAGCGCATATGCGGTTTCCAAGGCCGCTGTCATTCAATTGACGAAAGCGCTTGCAGTTGAACTCGCCAGGCAACGGATAAGGGTGAATGCGATCGCACCGGGATATGTTCTGACGGAAATAAACCAGGACTTTTTTGCCTCGCCACAGGCAGAAAAGTTCATCCGGGAAATTCCACAACGGCGAATTGCCGATCCGCATGAGCTCGACGGCATTTTGCTGCTTCTGGCGTCGTCTGCCGGCAGCTTCATGACCGGGTCCGTGGTGACCGTCGATGGTGGGCACTCACTCGAAGTTTGATGCAGCTGCGGGCACCGATGTGTGCCATTGGGAGGACGAATGGATTTCAATCTGGATGCGGAGACCGATGCTCTTCGGCTGAGGGTGAGGGAGTTTATCGCTGCCGAAGTGATGCCTCTGGAAACAGACCGGGACAATTACAACGAGTATGACAACATAAAGCTTTCCGTCCTTAACGAGACCAGGGCGCGGGCGCGGGCCGCGGGCATTTGGGCACCGCAAATGCCGAAGGCACGCGGCGGCATGGAGTTATCCATGAGCGCCAGGGCGGCGCTTTATGAGGAAGCCAACCGTTCAATCTTCGGGCCTGTGTGCATCAACTGCCAGGCGCCGGACGATGGCAATATGAGTGTCCTCAACAAGGTGCTTGTCGACGAGGGCCTCAAGGATACCTGGCTGCAACCGATCATTGATGGCGATGTGCGCTCATCGTTTGTGATGACCGAACCGCATCCCGGCTCGGGATCAGATCCCGCCGGAATGATGCTGACGACAGCCGCCCGCGAAGGCGATGATTGGGTCATCCGCGGGCGCAAGTGGTACATTTCGGGCGCCGAAGTGGCGAGCCACTTTATTCTCGTTGCCCGTACTTCCGATGATCCACGCAAAGGGCTCAGTGCCTTCCTGTTTCACCGGGATGATCCGGGGTGGCACATTGTCCGGCGCATTGCGAACATGGGCCCCGACGAGCATGGCGGTGTTTGCGAACTCGAGTTTGATGGTCTCAGAATTCCAGATGCGCATCGCCTGCTTGAGGTTGGTGATGGCCTGAAGCTGACGCAGATACGTCTTGGTCCGGCGAGACTTACTCATTGCATGCGCTGGCTCGGGCTTGCAAAGCGGTCGATGGACATCGCCAATGAATACATCTCAGAGCGGATGTCCTTTGGTGTGAACCTGGCAGAACGGGAATCCGTGCAGATCATGCTGGGAGATATCGCCAAGGATATCCAAATCGGAAGGCTGCTGACGATGCATGCGGCCTGGATGCTCGATCAGGGCGATTACGCCCGCAAGGAAGTGTCGATGGCGAAGATCCACGTTGCAGATGTTTTGCATGCTGCATCGGACACCGCCATTCAGTTATGCGGCGCCAAAGGGTACTCTAAGGACACCGTGCTTGAGTGGATCTATCGCTACGCCCGGTGCGCACGAATTGTGGATGGCGCATCGGAAGTTCACAAGATGGTCCTCTCCCGGAACTACCGGAATGAAGGCATGGATTTCTGGCGCTGGGGTGTTTGAATGGCTGGCGACCGTGATGGTCGCGCAGCCGTGAGTTGACCTGCTACGATAAATTATGTCAATATTACTTACCTAAATTAATGCGGACGTTTCAGGCTGTCCGCGCCTTCAGGAAAAGATGTCATGAAACTTGCCGATGTCCGTCTCACCGACCGCTACGATCTCAGCAAAGAAGATGTTTTGCTGTCCGGCACACAGGCCGTTGTGCGGTTGACGCTGATGCAGCACGAACGCGACAAAGCCGCAGGATTGAACACGGCTGGATATGTCTCCGGGTACAGGGGGTCGCCACTGGGCGGGTTGGATCAGCAGTTTGCGCGCTCGAAAGCTTATACGGACAAGCATGGTGTCGTGTTCCGTCCGGGCTTGAACGAAGACCTTGCAGCCACTGCAGTTTGGGGAACGCAACAAGCTGAAATGCGTGGTGAAGGCAAGTATGACGGTGTCTATGGCATCTGGTACGGCAAGGGTCCAGGTGTTGACCGTTGCGGCGACGTTTTCCGCCACGCCAACATGGCGGGCACATCGCCAAACGGCGGCGTGCTTGTCCTGATGGGTGACGATCACACAGCCGAATCTTCAACAGTGCCCCACCAAAGCGAATTCATTCTTGTTGATGTGATGATGCCGGTGCTCAATCCGGCCGGCGTTCAGGAAGTTCTCGACTATGGCACTCTTGGCTGGGCCATGTCGCGGTACAGCGGCTGTTGGGTTGGCATCAAATGCGTCAAAGACATAATTGAATCAACGGCTGTGGTCGACGCCTCTGTGGATCGCATCAAGATAAAAACACCTGAGGATTACGTCATGCCCGAAGGCGGCCTGAATATCCGCCCCTGGGATGACAGGCACGATCAGGAAGCTCGAATGCATGACCACAAGCGCTATGCAGCTGTGGCTTTCGGGCGCGCAAACAATGTCGACCGGATGATTTTCAATGGTGGCCGCTCGCCCAAGATCGGCATCATCTCGACTGGCAAGAGCTATCTTGATACGCGCGAAGCCCTGGATGAGTTGGGCATTGATGAAGTGGCGGCATCGAAACTTGGCGTGCGGCTTTTGAAAATTGGCATGGTCTGGCCGCTTGATCCGGAGATCATTGAACGTTTTGCCAAGGGCCTCGACCTCGTCATTGTTGTTGAGGAGAAGCGTTCGCTCATTGAGACGCAACTACGTGAGCAGCTTTATGGCGTTGCCAAGCCGCCCAAAATCATTGGCAAGCGCGATGAAGAAGACAAATCATTGTTCTCAGCAAAAGGTGCGCTTGATCCAAATCACATTGCAATTGAACTTGCCCGCCGGCTGCTTAAACGTCGTGAAAACAAACAGATCGCAGATGCCCTTTCACGTTTGGAGGGAGCTGAAAAGAACGTCAGAAACACGCCCGATATAGCGGCCCGGATTCCCTATTTCTGCGCAGGCTGTCCTCACAATTCCTCCACCATTGTTCCCGAGGGCGGCCGTGCGTATGCCGGCATCGGTTGCCACTGGATGGCCCAGTATGTTCCAGACCGGCAAACGGAAGGCACAACCCACATGGGTGGTGAAGGTGCCAACTGGATTGGTGAAGCGCCATTTTCCACGCGCTCCCACGTGTTCCAGAATCTCGGTGATGGCACCTACAATCACTCAGGCATTCTGGCCCTGCGGAACTGTGTCGCTGCCGATGTGAACATCACCTATAAAATTCTCTACAATGATGCGGTCGCGATGACCGGCGGGCAGGCGCACGAAGGCGGCCTCACGGTGCCGATGATTGCGCAACAGGTTGCAGCCGAAGGTGTTAATCGCATTGTCGTCGTCAGTGATGAACCTGACAAGTACGCGCCCAATGCGGGCTTTCCCCAATACACTTCCTTCTACCACCGCGATGATCTTGACGCGGTGCAGACCGAACTGCAGGAGCAAGACGGCATAACGGTCCTCATTTACGACCAGACCTGCGCGGCTGAAAAGCGCCGGCGGCGCAAGCGCGGATTGTTTCCCGATCCTGACAAACGCATCTTTATCAACGAGCTTGTCTGCGAAGGCTGTGGTGATT
>JAJFHB010000234.1 GCA_021775795.1 Hyphomicrobiales bacterium
CGCGTGAGCATGCACCCTGGGCCCTCATGGATTTCGGTATCCGCTGCATAATCGCACCGTCATTCGCCGATATTTTCTACAACAACTGCTTCAAGAACGGCATTCTGCCGATTGCTCTGCCGCAGGAACAGGTTGATAAACTGATGGAAGACGCCGAGCGCGGCGCTAATGCCACCGTCTCAGTCGATCTCGCCAAACAGGAGATTCGCGGACCCGACGGCGGTTGTATTTCCTTTGATCTCGATCCGTTCAGAAAGCACTGCATGCTGGAAGGCCTCGACGACATTGGCCTCACGCTGCAAAAGGCCGACAGCATCGAAACCTTCGAAAGCAATCAGCAAAGCACGCAGCCCTGGCTTTGAAAGCAACAAACCGTTTTCTCTGATCGAACAGCGTAACGAATGACAGAAGAGGTATCGCCATGACCAATTTCAATTTTCTGCTGCTTCCCGGCGACGGTATCGGACCGGAAGTCATGTCCGAAACTCGTCGTGTGATCGATTGGTTCAATGGCCGTTCAAACACCACAGGCAACAGTTTCGATGTTGAGGAAGAATTGGTTGGCGGCGCCTCCATTGATGCCAGCGGCATACCGGTTGCTGATGGAACCGTTGAGAAAGCCCTTGTTGCCGATGCGGTGCTTCTCGGTGCCGTAGGCGGGCCAAAATGGGATGAGCTGCCCTTTGACCAGAAGCCCGAGCGCGGCTTGCTGCGTTTGCGCAAGGAACTGGAGCTGTTCGCAAATCTGCGCCCGGCGATTTGCTATTCAGCCCTTGCCGATGCGTCTTCCCTCAAGCGGGAATTGGTCGAAGGTCTGGATCTGCTGATTGTTCGGGAATTGACAGGCGGTGTTTATTTCGGCGAGCCGAGAGGCATCAGCGAGCTTGAGAATGGCGAGCGCCGGGGCATCAACACGCAAGTTTACACCACGTCCGAAATCAGGCGGGTTGTGCGCATCGCCATTGAGCTTGCGCAGAAGAGGGGCAGCCGGCTGTGTTCCGTGGAAAAGGCAAATGTCATGGAATCCGGCGTGCTCTGGCGCCAGGAAGCCCAGTGGGTCTGTGACAACGAATATGCAGATTCCGGCATCGAGATGTCGCACATGTATGCAGATAACTGCGCCATGCAGTTGGTTCGCCAGCCCAAACAGTTTGACGTTATTGTCACCGACAACCTCTTCGGCGATATGCTGTCTGACGAAGCCGCCATGCTCACAGGCTCGCTTGGTATGTTGCCTTCGGCTTCACTTGGTGCAGCAGACGAAAACGGTCGCCGCAAGGCACTCTACGAACCGGTACATGGCTCGGCCCCGGATATTACAGGCCAGGGCGTTGCCAATCCGCTTGCCATGATCGGCAGTCTTGCAATGGCGCTCAAGTATTCCTGCGACATGGGCGACGAGGCCGACATGCTCGACCGGGCGATTGCCAACGTCCTCGACAACGGTCTGCGCACCGGCGACATCATGCAAGCAGGCATGCAACAGGCATCAACGGAAGATATGGGCAAGGCGGTCGTGGCTGAACTTGAGGCCATGTCCGCCTGAGGCAGCCTGAATAGGTTACGCCTTAAGATCTAGGCTTGCGGATCGGTCTGGTTGAGGGCGCGTGTGAGCGGCGCTGGCAGAATGAGTGCAATGCGTGCAAACACGCCGTCCAGAATTGGGATGCGGCCCCGTAGAAAACGGATGAAAGAAGCAAATGTGCGGCTACTGGAGATAAGCAGAGCCGTGCCCGCAAGCACCAGCAAGGCGCCAGCAGGGATCGGCAGCGGGATAAAAACAAATCCCAGCAGGATCAGGGCAATGCCCGAAACGATGAAGGCCGTACGTTTCACTTAAAAATCCACCTAATGTAGCTGGCGCTTGTGCGCCGGACACCCCTGATATGTGGGTGATCCATCCGCAGGATATAACCCCTATCGCCCGAATATGCTCGAATATTGTTCGCCGCAAGGAAGTTTAGCGAAACATCAGCGCCACACGATAAAAGCATGCGTTTTACAATGGCTTAACTCTAGCCCGTTGGCTTTGTGCGGAGAATTCGTTTTATTTGGCGCTTCAAGATGCCAACTCCACAAGCTCGCACAACCGCATCTGTCGCCTTCGTCTTTGAGGATGCGTTGTGAGGCTTGAAAATACCGCCTCTTGGGCGTAAGTGATGGTGGCGTTTGTCACGATGAGCGCGACCTCACATCAGGAAATCAGGTGATCGCCATGAGCTACAAAGTAGCTATCGTCGGTGCGACCGGCAATGTCGGCCAGGAATTGCTCAATATTATGGCCGAGCGGGAATTTCCCGCAGACGAAATTATCCCTCTCGCCTCGCGGCGCAGCCAGGGTAGAGAAGTCTCCTATGGTGACCGAACATTGAAATGCCAGACGCTGGATCAGTTTGATTTTTCGGATGTCGATTTCTGCCTGATGTCTGCAGGCTCCACGGTCTCCAAAGAGTGGTCACCACGGATTGGCGCAAAGAATTGCATGGTGATCGACAATTCATCGTGCTGGCGATATGACGCCGAAGTTCCGCTTGTGGTACCGGAAGTCAATGCCCACGTGCTCGACGACTATCTGGCGCGCAACAACCGCAAGAACATCATCGCCAATCCGAATTGCTCCACTGCACAACTGGTTGTTGCCCTCAAGCCGTTGCACGATCACGCCAAAATCAAACGCGTCGTGGTCTCGACCTACCAGTCCGTATCGGGCGCTGGTAAAGAGGCCATGGACGAGTTGTGGAATCAGACCCGCGGTATTTTTGTGACCGACACTCCAGAACCCAGGCTCTTTCCAAAGCAGATCGCCTTTAACGTGATCCCACATATTGATGTCTTCATGGAAGACGGCTTCACCAAGGAAGAGTGGAAGATGGTGGCCGAGACCAAGAAGATCCTGGATCCCAAGATCAAGCTGGTGGCAACCTGCGTCCGCGTCCCGGTATTTGTGGGCCATTCGGAAGCTGTGCACATGGAGTTCGAAAACCCCATCTCGGTAGACGAAGCTCGTGATCTCCTGCGCGAGGCGCCAGGCTGCATGGTCATCGACAAGCGCGAAGACGGCGGCTACGTCACCCCGGTCGAATGTGTTGGCGATTTTGCCACCTTCATCAGCCGCATCCGTGAAGACATCACGGTTGAGAATGGCATGGCCATGTGGGTGGTCTCCGATAATTTGCGCAAAGGCGCGGCCCTCAACACAGTGCAGATTGCCGAGGCGCTGGTGAACCGGGGCTTTGCCGCTAAACGCGCCGCTGCCTGATGGCAGCCTGATGTATAGATCCTGTTATGCGTGCCGGGACGCTTTCCCGCACGCATGACAGACTTCGCCGGGTTTGATTATTCCCAGAAGGGACGTAACGCATCCGCCCATCTATCAGGCGGGGCCGTGATTGTTTTGTGGTTTGCATCTGCATCACGGGTGGCAGAGGCAATTTCATCACATATGGCTCTCGAAGCCATGTCCACAACAAGCGTATGCGTCGGGGCGGACCGCCAATTATCCCATGGCGATACTTCCTGTTTGGACAAAGCCAGAAAGTCACGCACAAGGTTCAACCGCAGGAACCACAGGCCCGCTGATTGCCCGTGGCCATAGGCCCCCGCGTTTTCATTATCGCCCCGACAAAATTT
>JAJFHB010000235.1 GCA_021775795.1 Hyphomicrobiales bacterium
CAGGTCAGGTGGAGTATTTCGCTGCAATAGCATCGGCGACGGCTTCCGTCACAAAGGGTCGAATATCCCCGCCCATTGCGGCAATTTGGCGAACAAAAGTTGCAGCAACAAAATTCACTGAAGGTGTGGCCGCCAGGAATATGGTTTCAAGATCGGGCGTCATTGTCCCGTTCATGCCGGCCATTTGCACCTCATAGTCGAAATCACTGCCGTTTCGAAGGCCGCGCACAATCATTTGTGCACCCTGAGTCTTTGCAGCATCGACGGCCAGATTGTCAAATGTGACCACTTCAATTTCAATGCCAAACTCGCTTGCAACGGGACGAGACATTTCGTCAAGCAATGCAACCCGTTGCTCTGGTTCAAGAAATGGCTTTTTTTGGTGATGAACGCCGAGACCAATGACAAGACGATCAACCAGCGCTGCGCAGCGTGTGATGATATCAAGATGCCCGATGGTCGGCGGGTCAAAGCTGCCGGAATAAAAGGCTGTTCTACTCACAAGGACACTCCCATACGGGTACGCGTGTGATGAAGTTCCAAAATCCTGGCGCCCTCACGGGTTTGGGTGCTGTCCGGTCTCTTTGACAGAAAAGGCTGGTGTGCCTCAAATATGGCAGTCTTACGGCAAAGCCTATCAGATCTGCATATATTGATCATCAAGAGAGGTGTTTCAAGCGGTGCTGGGCCAGACACAAGACAAGTGTCAGACCTCATCATCACCACTTCCATCCCCATCCGGTGCACCGTCACTTCCAGTATCGCTGGCATCAGGTCCGGTTTCTGTGCCACTTACGGCTTCGTCGTCTGAACCATCTGCATCAAAATCGATGTCATCTTCGTCGTCATCAACTTCATTGATGTGTTCGACGGAAACAACGTGCTCCTCTTCAGCCGTGCTGAAGATGGTCACCCCTTGCGTGCTCCGGCCCGCAACCCTGATGTCATTGACGGGACACCGGATCAACTTGCCACCGTCAGTGACAAGCATAATCTGGTCGCCCGCTTCGACGGGGAACGAGGCTATGAGCCTGCCATTACGCGGCGTTACGGCCATGGCAATGATACCTTTGCCGCCTCGCCCGGTAACCCTGTACTCGTAAGCAGAAGAGCGTTTGCCGTATCCGTTTTCAGACAAGGTCAGGAGATACTGCTCTGCGGCGCCCATTTCTGCGTATTTTTCAGGAGAAAGCGTTGTTTCTTCTGAATCTTCGTCCAGATCCTCGTCATCTTCCTCAACAACCGCTTCCAGCTCACCTTCTTCGGACACAGCACGCCGGATAGCGCTGGATTGTTTCAGGTAAGCGCGAGCTTCCGCAGGCGTCGTTTCATAATGGCGAAGAATGGTCATCTCGATGATTTCGTCTTCGCCGAGCTCTTTGTCCTTGCCCAGTCTGATGCCACGCACGCCGGTTGAGGCACGACTGGCAAATACACGAACATCACCAACCTTAAAGCGTATGCAGCGGCCGTTTGCGGTGACCAGCAGGACATCTTCATCCACTGAACAAATGCGCACGCCGACAATTTCATCACCTTCATCAAGCTTCATGGCGATCTTGCCAGAGCGGTTGATGTTGATGAAGTCAGCCAGTTCATTGCGTCTGACACTGCCGGTTTTGGTCGCAAACATGAGATGAAGCTCGCTCCAGCTTTTCTCATTATCAGGCATTGGCATGATGGTCGTAATGACTTCACCCTGCTCCAGCGGCAACAGGTTGATCATTGCCTTGACCCGGGCCTGCGGAGTGCCAATCGGCAGCCGCCAGACTTTCATGCGGTAGACCATTCCCCGGGAGGAAAAGAACAGGATCGGCGTATGTGTATTGGCAACGAAGAGTTGGGATACAAAGTCTTCATCGCGCGTGGACATGCCTGCGCGACCTTTGCCACCGCGTCTTTGAGCCCGGTAGGTAGAGAGAGGCACCCGCTTGATGTAGCCACGGTGTGAAACTGTGACAACCATGTCTTCGCGTTGAATCAGATCTTCGTCTTCAACCTCAAACTCCGCCTCAACAATTTCGGAGCGGCGCTCATCGGCAAACTCTGCCTTTATAGAGAGCAACTCATTTGTAATGATTTCCAGAACGCGTGCGCGGGATCGGAGAATGTCCAGATATTCCGTAATCTCGCCGCCCAGCTTCTTGAGTTCATCGCCAACTTCGTCACGCCCAAGGGCTGTCAGGCGTTGCAGACGCAATTCAAGAATGGCGCGGGCCTGCTCTTCCGAAAGACGATAGGTCCCATCCTCCGCCAAGACATGACGGGGATCTGCGATCAACTCGATCAGCGGCGCCATATCTTTCGCCGGCCAAGCACGTCCCATCAACTCAGCCCGCGCTGTGGCGGGATCAGGAGACGTCCTGATGAGGCGAATTACCTCGTCGATGTTGGCGACCGCGATTGCCAGTCCAACCAAGACGTGAGCCCGGTCACGGGCTTTGCCAAGCAGGAATTTTGTGCGCCGGGTAACAATCTCTTCGCGAAATGCGACGAAGGCGCTCAAAAAGTCCTTCAGGGTCATTACGTCCGGGCGACCGCCGGACAAGGCCACCATATTGCAGCCAAATGTAGATTGCAGCGGTGAGAAACGGAAAAGCTGGTTGAGCACAACATCTGCTACGGCATCGCGGCGCAGTTCGATGACGACACGCATGCCATCACGATCCGACTCATCACGGATATCAGCGATACCCTCTACCCGCTTGTCGCGCACGAGATCGGCGATCTTCTCGATCATCGTCGCCTTGTTCACTTGGTAGGGAATTTCGGAAACAATCAGCGCTTCGCGTTCTTTGCGCACAATCTCCGTTGACACCCGCCCGCGCATCACGACCGAACCGCGGCCATGGTGATAGGCTGACTTGATGCCTGCGCGCCCGAGAATAATGCCGCCTGTGGGGAAATCCGGCCCCGGAACAATCTCGATCAACTCATCAATGGTGAGGCCTGGGTTCTCGATCAACGCTACGCAGGCATCCACCACTTCGCCCAGATTATGAGGCGGTATGTTGGTTGCCATGCCAACGGCAATCCCGCCCGCGCCGTTGACAAGCAGATTCGGAAATTTGGCCGGCAGAACAACTGGTTCTGTTTCGGAGCTATCATAGTTGTCGCGAAACTCGACCGTTGCCTTGTCGATATCATCAAGAAGCTCGTGGGCAATTTTGCCCATGCGAATTTCCGTGTATCGCATGGCAGCCGGTGGATCACCGTCAACAGAGCCAAAGTTGCCCTGGCCATCCAACAACGGCAGCCGCAATGAAAACGGCTGGGCCATGCGAACGAGTGCATCGTAGATCGCCTGGTCGCCATGCGGGTGGTACTTACCAATCACATCACCGACGATACGGGCAGACTTGCGGTAGGGTTTGTTCCAGTCGTAACCGCTTTCATGCATCGAATAGAGGATGCGCCGGTGTACGGGTTTGAGGCCGTCACGGATATCTGGCAAGGCGCGACTCACGATGACGCTCATGGCGTAATCGAGATAACTCCGCTTCATCTCCTCTTCGATGGAGATATAGCTTACATCGCTATCTTGCGGTCCGCTATCGCCTGGGGAATTGTCGTCCATGTCGGACAAGTTCGGCTTCTCCGTAAACTGGAATCGGTTTTTCTCAGCGCTGGCTGGAAGGGTGCGATCAGGTCATATGTGAAGGCGTGAAAAACTCGAACTAAACACCTGATTCGCCATTCAAAAGATACTATCAGCTCAGCTGTACACCAGCAATGGTGCAACGCCAGAATTCGCATTGAATTTGACGAAAAAAACCGCAGTTTTCCGCAGTTTTAACGCGGCAGCTCCACTGTCACTTCAACGCCACCGAAACCATGCACACTATCGCGCGCCCGGAGTGTCACCTGTGTAACGGAAAGCGGCACATCAATGCCTGACAGGCGCCGTGTAAAGGGCTGCTCATGGACATGGGGATGGGCAAGTATTCTGGTTGCCAGGACAGTGCCATCAGGCGCTAAAACGTCCCAACGATCAGCATAGTGATCCCAGCCTGTATCGCTATGAGAGACTGTGACATCGAATGTAAATGTCTCGCTGTTAGTGGCCTCTACCGAAACTGAAACCACATCCGCCTCGCCCGCAAATGCCGATACAGCTACACCTGAAACCAGGTGCAGGGCCAACAGCATTGTGGCTAAGCGGGAAAACATTGGAGAACGCCCTTGTTCGAAACCGATGTTTTCCGTAACAAATGTCGAGCAGTCAACACAAGCTCCTGTGTTTGGCGCTTTCGATGCCGGCACCTGGACAATACAAATGGCAGCTTCAGCTTCTAAAAAGGTAATTTACGCAGCACTGGCGGGCAACAGCCTGATTGCCGGCCTGAAATTCGTGGCGGCCGCATTTACCGGCTCATCAGCCATGTTGTCAGAAGCCGTCCACTCGG
>JAJFHB010000236.1 GCA_021775795.1 Hyphomicrobiales bacterium
AACACCTGCAACTGCGGCATCAAACGCGAGAGAATGCCAAGCCCCAGGTAGAACACGAGGCCGAAGACAAGGAACGGTGCGGCGAGCTGAATTCCGATCTTGAAGGCTCCGGCAACAATACGCACGGCCGCTTCCGCAAAATCTTTGTAGGGAAGCGCGTCCCCCGGTTTGAACAAATCATAAGAATCGCGCAACGCCGCAAACAACATAAAGTGGAGATCCAGGGAAAAGATCAGTGTGGTCGCAAGCAGGGCAAGAAAGGAGCCGACGATGGCGCTCTGCACACCTTGAGTGGGATCAACATTCTGAGCAAAAGCCAAACCCGTCTGAAAAGCAATCGCAGTGCCTGCAACCTGTAGGGCGCTGGTGAGCAATCGCGCCACAATCCCCAGGAAACCTCCGACAAGAAGCTCTCCAAACAAGGCAGTGAGAATTTTGCCGAGAGCTTCTGGAATGTCTCCGTAGGTGTGGCTGACCAGTGGCATCATCACCAATGTAAGGCCGAGGGCCAGCACAAGCCTCAAACGGGCTGGAACGCTGCGATCGCCGATGGCCGGCATGGACATGACCATGGCGCCGAGGCGTGCAAACACGAGCATGAAAATGAAGGCTGTCTGGGCGCCAAAATCGACCGTCATGGTCGGCCGCAGACTTCACTGGCCTGGAAAAATGCCCCCGCCATCGTCAGCCGTTCGCAATCAGTTCCATGATGCGCATCATGTAAGCCGACATGACCTGCCCCATGAAAGGCATGGTGACCAGCATGGTAAGAAATATGACGATGATCTTTGGAACAAAGACCAGTGTGATTTCCTGAACCTGTGTCAGAGCCTGAACCAGCGCGATGGCCACACCGACGGCAAGACCAACGATCATGAGGGGCCCTGATACTTTCAGCAGAGTCCAGATCCCCTCTCGCGCCACATCCAGAACTTCTGCACCAGTCACCGGTTGCCCCCTCCCATGCTCAAACCGCGTTTTCCCTATCACCAACCGTGAAGTGCGTGCCTATATGGGCATCCGCATCACTTCCTGATAGGCCGAGATAACCCGGTCACGTACACTTACGAGCGTTTGCACCGCAAGCTCCGTTTCGGTCACGGCAGTCACCACATCAACAATGTCAGCCCGCCCGGAGACCTGAGCAACAGTGGCGTCATTTGCACGGGTTGAAGTTTCTGCAACGGATTGAAGTGCTTCTTGAAGAATTTCACCGAAACCTTGAGAACCACTGACACTTTGTGCTGCCTGTGCGCCCTGCGAAACGCCCGTTGCGGCCTTCGCCATCGCACTGTAGGCCTGCGCTGCAACTGATGCTGGAATGGTCATTTTGCGTTGCTTCCTTTAGGGATCTTAAGCGCGCAGCACATCAAGAGTGCTGATCGCCATGGACCGCGATGACCGAATGACATTGAGGTTGGCCTCATAACTGCGTTGAGCCTGCCGCATGTCCATCATCTCAACCAGGGTGTTCACATTCGGCGTTGCCACATAACCGGAGTCGTTCGCTGCCGGATGCCCCGGATCGTATTTTTGACCAAAATCACTGTCGTCCAGAGTGATTCTGCCAACACGCACTTCCTGGGCGCCAAGCTCATTGTTGAAGACATTCTCAAACGTCACCACTTGCCGCTGATAAGGGCTTCCGCCTGCGGTTTGCGCTGTCGAATCAGCATTTGCGATATTCTCTGCAATAACTCTCATACGCCCGCTTTGCGCCCTCAGCGCTGAAGCGGCGATTGACATGGAATCAGCTAAGTCCATTTCACATTACTCCTTTTAGAGTGCGCCTCAATCATCGGCTACCCTGCCCTAGCGCCATGCGCAGCAGATTGATCGATTTGGAATAGAGGGTCGTTGCCGCCTGATAATCCATCTGATTCGCGGTAATTTGAATCATCTGCTCTTCCAGAACCACCGCATTTCCCGATGGCGTGGTTTCGAAATCACCGTTACCGCTGGCTTTGAACTGCGATCCTGCGGAGGAAGAAGAGGCATTTCCGATGTGCATGGGGTTTGTGCGCGCTGTGCCAACGGACTGCGATGACGATGCAGAAGCAAGCATCTTGGAAAAATCCACTCTTTCCAGATCCTGCGCCTGAAAGCCCGGAGTGTCAGCGTTTGCAACGTTTTCCGCGAGCACTCGCTGGCGCGAATGGTGCCATTTCATCTGAGTGCGGAGCATATCCAGCACGGGAAGGTCGGCAAGAGACATGGGAGCCCCTTTCCTTTCACACACCCCGTGACCTTTCTGGCCTCGCTCGGTGTAACAATACGCCGCCTTCCAGCGTCGTTTGTGGTATGACTTTTGTTGGTCAAAAGTTGCCTAACTCTGTTAACATTCGGTTAACCACATTTTCCGCAGTTTTCTGCGGACGTTAACTAATCATTAGTCTTCCGATAGGCAAATTGTGCCTAGCTAGAGGCCACCGGAAGGCAAATGCGGGGATTACGAGCCCATGGACGTTTCATCGGAACAATACTGGCAGTTCGGTGCTGCGCTTGTTTTTGTACTGGCGCTTATCGGCGTCCTGTTTTGGATAATTCAGCGCGTTGGCGGCGGCGGCGGACGCGGTCGACGAGGCAGTCGCCTTGGCGTTGTCGAGGCGGCAGTAGTAGATAAGAAGCGTCGTTTGGTGCTCATCAGGCGCGATAGCGTCGAGCATCTGGTGATGATCGGCGGCCCTCAGGATCTGGTTGTCGAAGCGCGAATCACCAAAAATGGCCCGAGTTTCGGGGCTGAGACTGATCTGAGGTCAGCGGCAGCACCTGCGCTCGCTGAAGCCATGCAGGAATCTGCATCGCCCTCTCCTCGAGACGGACCGCGCCTTTCTGCAAATGCAACGGGCGGTCCGGCAAGCGAGCCTGAGCGCTACGATGAGCCTTTGCCGCGAGAGGATGTTCCTCCTCAGTTTCATGCCGCTGCCGATGAAGCCCCCGAGCTTCGCACGGTGAGCCCGCCAGAACGTGTATCTGAACGCGCGCCTGAGCGCCCTGAGGAGCCGCGGCCGGTATTGATGGAAGTGCGTAACGAGCCGGAAGCTGAGCAGCCTGCTGCCCTGCCGGTTCAACCGGAGCCTCTGCCTGAGCCAGAACCTCAACCAGCTCAATTGGATGTTTCCCCTCCGACCAGAGAAGAGGTTCGGGTTTCTGCGCCTCCCGGTCCGCAACCACCACAGCGAAATGCTGGTGCAGCGCCGGTGGATCAGCACCCCTGGCCGCCCTCGGAGGGTCGCTTCCGGGAAGCGCAGCGGCGCTTTGCTGAACGTAGTGAA
>JAJFHB010000237.1 GCA_021775795.1 Hyphomicrobiales bacterium
GAGAACGTCCGAAATCGAGTGCAATACGGACACTTTCAAATCTGATGTGCCCAGAAACACTCAGTGCCAACCGCCTTACCATCGCCGCCATAGAATGCACCTGGGCGTTCAGAGCCGATGTCCGACCCAGATTACGCGACCGATTATGTTGAGGCTTTCCAACTCGGCAGGCGCCAGTGTTTGGCGCTCATAGATGGGGTTGTCTGAGATCAACACGAGTGAGCCGTCTGCCAGAAGCTGCAGGCGCTTCACCGCACTGTCACGTTGGCTGGTCCGCGTACGTGGAACTAGACCACCTTACGGACCTCAGTGATGAAGCCTGACACTTCGGAACGGAGTGTTTCGCCTCTTTGCGCCAACGCGCTGGAAGCACTGAGCACCTCGTTTGCAGCAGCGCCAGTTTCACCAATCGCCTGACTGATGGACGAGATACTGGAACTCACTTCCGCAGTGCCCGCCGACGCCTGGTCAATGTTACGGGCAATTTCAGATGTTGCAGCACTTTGCTGTTCAACGGCCGCAGCGATTGTGGACGCGATTTCATTGGCTTGCGTTATGGTTGTGCCGATATTGCCGATAGACGTTACCGCTTGAGAACTGGCGTTCTGAATTTCGCGAATTTGTGTTCCTATTTCGTCCGTCGCCTTGGCAGTCTGGCTCGCCAGTTCCTTGACCTCGGAAGCGACAACAGCAAATCCTTTGCCCGCTTCACCTGCACGAGCGGCCTCGATGGTTGCGTTCAAAGCCAGCAGGTTCGTCTGATCCGCAATCTCAGTAATGAGCGAGACAACTTCGCCGATTTTGTCAGACGCAACGGACAAGGCGCCAATGTCGTGATTGGTCTGCTCGACTTCACTCACAGCAGCCGCGGTGCTCTGCGACGAATTTGAGACCTGCTGATTGATTTCGCCAACAGATTGGGTCAGTTGCTCCGTTGCAGCGGCCACAGATCCGACATTCGCTGAAGCCTGTTCTGCAGCTGCTGCTACTGTCGTCGCCTGTTCGTTGGCAGAACCGGTCAGGTTGTCCATAGATTTGGCTGACGCTTCCAGTTCGGTTGCAGCGGAGGCAACTGAATCAACCACTTCTTCCATCTTTTCTTCAAAATTCTGCACGACGCCTTTGAACGACAGCACCCGATCTTCCATGGCCTGCATGGCATCGTTGACTGTGCGGCTGGCCTCGCCAAATGAACCGCTCATGCCTCTTTCCGAGATACGGCGGAAGTACTTGTTTGCAGCGACATATTCCAAAGACGCCCTGGATTCACGAACATAGGCGTCCGACCTGTCAATCAAACGGTTGATGGCATGAAGTAGCCGGCCCGCCTCACCTTTCTCGGTGATGTTGATGATGCGTGCCTCAAAGTCTCCGTCCGCGACGGCTTCGCAAACTCCGACCGCTTTGGCGATGGCTGACTTGCTGTTATTGGAAAACATATGTAACTGCCTCTTTTGTAATTATTCCCGCGCTGTGCGGACTACCTTCACGCCGGTCCGAACGGACTAAAGCGTGGCGATGAACTCGTCATATTCGAGGTTGCGATCTTGCAGCAGATTTGCCACTGCACTTCTCGACGCTTCCAAACCACTCTTACGATTGGAATGTTTCTGCTCTTCAACAAGAAGGTCCTTGTAGAGAGGCATGATCGCATCTTCGAGAATCTTACGGTCTGGCACGCGGCGGTTTGAATGGTAGCCGACAATGTTTCCAGACCCGTCCCTGCTGGGAGTGACGTGCGCCTGTACCCAGTAATGGTCACCGTTCTTGCAACGGTTCATCACATAGGCAAAAATCTCACGCCCATCCTGGATGGTTTCCCAGAGCAGACCAAATACACATCGGGGCATTTGTGGGTGCCTGATCATGCTGTGCGGCTTACCGAGGCATTCTTGCTCAGTGTAACCAGCGATACGCAAAAACACATCGTTGCAGTAGGTCAGATTGCCCTTGAGATCGGTCTTGCTGACAATCAGCTCGTTCTCTTCAAAGAACTGTTCGACGCCTGTTAGTGAGGTGTCCCGTGCCATATATTGCATCTCCACTTGCGGTTTTCAGCGCCATCCGGCTGTGCATTATCCAAGCCTATGGACAGGCACAGAGCGACCAGCTGTTCAAATCAGGGGGCCGCGTTTTGCGCGACCTGCGTTGTGTTCGTTAATCCGACACCACCACCCGTTGTATTTGGACAGTAACTAGAATCAGGCTAATAATTTGTTCCGCCACTGTTTCGAAACGAAACCAATTTGGGTGAATGCGGAAACAGCAGATTGTAGAAGCAACAGAATTTCGCAGACGTCATCCAATGTTAGAAACCCTATGACAAGCGCCACTCAGATAGCTCAGGTCATTGAGCAACTCGCCCGGTTCACACACGAGGAGGGTCGGACAAGTGATCTGACCTCTGCTCAGTGGAGCGCACTGCGGTATTTCGCGCGGGCGGCGCTGACCTCGCGCACGGTCTCTGCCTTCGCAGACTATCACCGCACCACACGCGGCACCGCTTCCCAGACTGTAAAAAGCCTTGTGGTCAAAGGTTTTCTTGAGCGCACGCCGTCACCGTCAGACCGGCGAACCGTCTATATCGACCTCACCGAACTGGGCTACGAAGCCTGGCAAAATGATCCCTTCGAAAAACTCACAAACGCAGTCGCAGCGTTGCCGGCAGGCCAACAGCTCAGCCTGACTGAAATCCTGTTGCCGCTCATGCAGCATATGGCAGAGGAATTGAACGTCCGCTGTTTCGGAACCTGTGGCTCCTGTCGCTACTTGAAGATTTCAGCCGCGCTTGGGAATGAAGACACAACTTACTTCTGCCGCGAGCATAAAGCGCCAATGTCCAAGTTGGACATTGATGCCATATGCATGCACTACAAACCGAAAGTTGCCTTCGGCTAACATCGTCATGCTCACGCTCACCTGTTGAGCCCACCACCCAATCTGGAC
>JAJFHB010000238.1 GCA_021775795.1 Hyphomicrobiales bacterium
GCTTGGACATGCTGTTGTCAAACTACCCGCTGGCCGACATCAAGCATCAGGTCCATCTGCCCCGCGGCATGCCCCAGAAGGTGATCGCGGAACTTGTCGATGCTCAGGGCATCGACCTGATCGTCATGGGCACGGTCAGCCGGACAGGTATTTCCGGTTTGATTATCGGCAATGCGGCTGAATCAATTCTAAGCGTGGTGGAATGCGGCGTGTTCACGGTCAAGCCGCAGGGTTTCCAGACACCGGTGGCTCTGACAGCCGAAATGGAAAGCGCCTGACACAACCTCCAAATGACTGCGCAGGCCGCAGCGACATATTCATTTCACACATCATTTCGACGATCCCACTAAGGAAAACACCGTGATCGCTTTGCTAACCAAACCCGGCAGCCTTAAGCGGGGGGCACAGGCATTTTTTGAACATCAGGCTGCAGGCGGCATTGTTTTGATGATTGCCGCAGCCCTGGCACTCATCCTCGACAACTCGCCCCTGTCCTGGCTTTACGACAGTTTGTTGCAAACACCGGTGGTGATCCAGGTCGGCGCGCTGCTTCTCGACAAGCCGTTGTTGTTGTGGATCAACGATGGCTTGATGGCGATCTTCTTTTTTCTGGTTGGTCTCGAGATAAAACGGGAGGTTCTGGAAGGACGCCTGTCAAACGCCCGCCAGGCCGGATTGCCAATACTCGCCGCAATCGGCGGCATGATTGTTCCAGCGCTCATTTACATCGCCCTGAATTCCGGTGATCCGGAAGCCCTGAGGGGCTGGGCCATTCCCGCCGCAACCGACATTGCCTTTGCATTGGGCGTTCTGGCGTTGCTCGGTTCGCGCGTGCCCGTGGCATTGAAGGTGTTCTTGCTGGCCCTGGCCATCATCGATGACCTTGGCGCCATCATCATCATTGCGCTTTTCTACACCTCAGAGCTTTCACCCTCGGTACTGGGCATCGCAGCCGTCGGCATCGCCATGCTCAGTTACCTGAATTACCGCGGCGTCACTAAAATCGCGCCTTATCTTGTCGTCGGCATCATTGTCTGGGTCTGCGTTTTGAAGTCCGGGGTGCACGCGACCCTGGCGGGTGTGGTGATTGCCCTGTTCATTCCTCTGCGGGCAAAGAACGAGAACGGCCATTCGCCCTTGATGCAAGTGGAGCACGGCCTCGCACCCTGGGTAGCCTTCGGGGTGATGCCGATCTTTGCTTTTGCCAACGCAGGCGTATCTCTGTCCGGGCTGCAGTTTGGAGATCTGTTTGCCGGCATACCGCTCGGCATCGCGGCTGGTCTGTTCATCGGCAAGCAGATCGGCATTATGGGCTTTGTGTTTGTCGGCGTGAAACTGGGCCTTGCGCGTCTGCCGCAGGATGTGAACTGGCTGCATATCTACGGCGCTTCGTTGCTTGCGGGCATCGGCTTCACCATGAGCCTGTTCATCGGCACTCTGGCCTTCTCGGATCCTGAGCATGCATCGGCCGTGAGGATCGGGGTTTTGAGCGGCTCGCTCCTGTCCGCGCTGATGGGCTATCTGGTGCTGCGCGCCAGCGTTGCGCGGAAAGAACCCACGGCGCAATCCCTGGGGGAACGCAGCGCCCTAACCGACGCGGGAGTCGCACAATGAACCCGGTCATCCCAGCAGCACTTACGCGCGGTTATGAAACCTTCCGGGCAGAGCGTTTTGAGAAAGAAGCGCTCCGCTACCGGTCGCTGGCGGAAGGTCAAACGCCGAAAGTCATGATAATCGGCTGCGCCGACAGCCGGGTAGACCCGGCAACAATCTTTTCGGCGAAACCCGGCGAACTGTTTGTCGTGCGTAATGTTGCAGCACTGGTGCCGCCTTACGAAGAACACGGGACGTATCACGGCACGTCTGCTGCACTTGAATTTGCCGTCACCGCCTTGAAAGTAGAAAGTGTCGTGGTTCTCGGCCACGGGCTTTGCGGTGGTATCAGCGCTGCTCTTTCCGCTGCGGAAAACAAACCGGTGGGTCAGTTCATCGGTCCATGGGTCGCTCAACTCTCAAACCTGAGTGAAGCATTGGTAGAACAGGCTGTCGACATTGACGCCTCACAGCACCAGCGGGCACTGGAACACCTCAGCATCAAGTACTCACTGGAAAACCTTGAGAGTTTCCCTTTCGTGCGCGACGCGGTCGCGCAGAAAAAGCTGACGCTGCATGGCGCCTGGTTCTCCATAGCCGAAGGTGAATTGCATTGGCTGGACAAGTCTTCCGGCAACTTTGAGCATGTGCAATCGCCTGACCTGCAGGCCGTTTCACGTTGATTCAGGCTGGACTTGCCTGCCAGCACGGATTTCGTCCAGGACCGGCAGAATGTAACCCCGAAACAATGCCGGGTTCTCCGACATGGGGAAATGCCCCATGCCCTCCATGATCGTGATGCTTGAGCCTTTGATGCGTTCAGCGGTTGCCAGGGCACGCTCAGGGGTGCAGGAGGAATCATACTCGCCGGAAAGCAGGTAAACCGGGCAACGGGAGGTATCAATCAAGCCTGACCGGTCATCGAAATGACCATCGACCCAGTAAAAATGCAGGTCACCTTTGAAGATGCCGGGGCCGCCTTGCATGTAGGCATACAACGTCTCCCAGCGGTATTCCGAGGGGCTTTGCGGCGCCACCTGCCCGGAGACATAACCGGCGGCAACCTCACCGCCATGCACATCGGGCCGGTGCAGCCATTCCGTATCGTAATAGGGCTCGAGCCGGTCCGCACCCTCCAGGGCAATCACGGCACGAAACGCGTCTGGATTCTCCAGCGCCAGATGCAGGACGATCCGCCCGCCCATGGAGCAACCCATGATTACCGGCTGATCAAGCTCCATCGCCTCACAGAAAACCTGCACCGTTTCGCGGTAAAGCTCGGTTGTCAGTTTGTATTCACGCTCCTGCCAGCCCGCAGGCGGGTTTGACTTGCCGTGCCAGGGCATGTCGAAGGCGATGACCCGGTAATTCTCCGTAATCTCTGTGTCGCACATCAGATGCCGGAACTGGCGGGCATCGGCGCCGGCTGTGTGAAGGCAGACAAGCGGGATGCCTGTACCTGCCTCTTCCACGTAAATGCGCACCTCTTCACCCCCCACAGTCATGGTGAAGTAACGCCCCACAATCGGTTCAAACTCTGGCATGGCTCAGGCCCCCTCAGATGTAGGGCGCGGGGCCGAGAGCAATGCCTTGAAATAGAGCAGGTTCTGCATGAAGGGCGCGATATCGCCGTCGATACTCGCCAGCCCCGCAGCCATCATGCTGAAGAGGTCATGATGGTCGCGTTTGGGCATCGGGGTCCAGTGTTCCTGCCAGACTTCAGCCGCTGCACGAATGGCAAACCGCCCGCTTTCAATGTTGATCGTGCGACGACGCACCTGCGCGATGCGCCCGGCATCAATCTCGACGATGTAATCGATCTCGCCAACACCCACCAGAATTGCAAAATCGACATACCGTCCCTGACGCACAAGGGCTGCATTGCCGTTCACAAATTCCGCCAATCGCTCAATCATGGCATTTCATCCGCATTAACTGGCCATCCGCATAAGGTGGCTCCATTACAGTGTAGGAGGAATTGTCGGGCATGGAAATTTGGCAACCGGGGGCAAAAGACTATGGCTCCGTGATCCGCATGGCGACGCGCGGTATCCAGTTCTTCGGGAGCCCTTCCAACGGCCCGCGCACAATCTGAAATCCGGCACGGGCAAACAGCGGCTCCGTGCCAAAATACGCATTGTCATCGCCTGTACGCTCACATCCCGCACGCGGGTAGGCCTCAACTGCCGGGGCACCCTGGTCAAAAGCATAGGCCACGGCGGCCTCAATAAGGGCGCTTGCAACGCCGGTTCCACGATTGACTGTGCGCACAGTTACACAAGCGATGACCCAGACGTCGCGTTCGTCCACCCGGGGCGTTGCCCTCGAGGCATCAACACGGGCCAACTCGCCACGGGGCGCAACAGCAATCCAGCCGACCGGTTCATCGCCATCATAAGCAAGCAGGCCGGGAGCATGATCGCGCTGCGCCAGAGCCGTCATGGCCGCACGACGGCGATCCTTTAAGGGCCCCTCACCGGGCAGTTCACGCATCTGCGCATCCCTCAATCGTGGATGCATGCACCAGCAGGTACTGCCCCAACTGCCGCGCAAGACCTGCCCCATGTCATCCATCAGATCGGGCGTCAGCGGGTGGACAGTGAGGGTGTTGGTGCTCATCAATCGAGCCCTTATTCAATGGTGGACCAGCATCTTAGTTTCATCACTCACCCATCGCCAGAACACTTTCGTGCCTTGGATCGGCAACCGCTCTCACGCACGGAAAAGCCCCTGGTCCACTCGGGCCGTCGAAGCCGAAACCGCAACAGCATACCCACATCGCCACGCGCAAGGGTCTGCGCAGTGCAAATTTACGGCATATTTTGGGGGACTGGTGCCCACGGAAAGATTCGAACTTTCGGCCTCTCCCTTACCAAGGGAGTGCTCTACC
>JAJFHB010000239.1 GCA_021775795.1 Hyphomicrobiales bacterium
AGTGGTTGCGGGTGTCCATTTTGGCTTCAATGGCTGGGGCGAGCGCGTTGCCTGCCCTGACACGCAGCGCATGCCGCAGGCGATAATCGAACATCTCGACATGAAGCGCTTCGCCACGCCGTTTATCTGCGAAGGCGGCGGCATATCCGTTGACGGCGAAGGCACGTTGATCACCACAGAACAGGTCATGCTCAACACCAACCGTTATGCCGGCATGAACAAGAGTGATATTGAACAAATGCTGCATGATTATCTGGGTATCGAGAAGGTGATCTGGCTCAATCTCGGCCTGCTTGAGGACACAGAAACAGACGGGCACGTGGACAATATTGTGGAATATGTGGCGCCGGGGCTGGTGCTCGCGCAAACTGTAAAAGAGCGCTCAAACCCCAACTACGACCTGCTCAAAGAAAACCTGAGCCGGCTCACGTCTGCAAGGGACGCCAAGGGGCGACAACTCGACATCATTGAGATGGACATCCTGCCCTACTCACCGGAGATAAGAGGTCAGCGGCGCGTCATACCCTACACAAATGCCTATGTCCTGAATGGTGCGATCATCGCACCTGAAGTTGATCCGGCACTTGATGATCAGGGATACCGCATTCTCGAACAAGCATACCCTGGTCGGCAGATTGTTCCGTCCGCGAGCAATTGGCAGGCTGTGGGCGGAGGTGGTATTGGTTGTGTAACGCAGCAGGTTCCGGTTGGCACACCTGCCGCATGAGCCTGCTTGAGTGATCTGACAAACTCTGATGGAGAGACGTGATGGTGAAGATTGCCGCAACTCAGATGGCCTGTGGTGCAGACCGGGAAGAAAACGTGAAGCGAGCCTCAGAACTGGTGCGCGAAGCCGCTGCCCAGGGCGCCAAAATCGTGCTCATCCAGGAGTTGTTCGAAACTCCCTACTTCTGCAAGGATGAACTGGTCGAGCATTACCACCTGGCACGGCCGATCGCTGAAAACCCGACCGTTGCAGCCATGGCGGAACTGGCAGCAGAGCTGGATGTGGTGTTGCCGGTCAGTGTTTTTGAGCGAGAAAACAACGCCTTCTACAACACGCTTGTCATGATCGATGCAGATGGGACCTCACTCGGCATTTATCGCAAGACGCATATTCCCGATGCACCGGGTTATTCGGAGAAATACTATTTCAATCCCGGCGATACAGGCTTTCCGGTCTGGAACACACGCTATGCAAAAATCGGAGCATTGATCTGTTGGGACCAGTGGTTTCCCGAGCCCGCCCGAATCCTTGCGTTGAAAGGAGCAGAGGTGCTCCTCTATCCAACCGCCATCGGTTCAAACCCCAACATGACCAACACAACCGCCCTCAAGCACTGGCAGAACGTCATGAAGGGCCATGCGGCGGCAAACGTCGTGCCGGTTGTTGCTTCCAACCGGATCGGCGGGGAACAGGGCAAGGACCGCAGCATCCGCTTTTACGGCTCATCCTTTATCTGTGATCACATGGGCGAAATGAAAGCCGTAGCTGATGAAGAAACGCCGGGTGTCCTGGTTGAGGATGTGGATATTGAAGAGGCCAATAACTACCGCGTTTACTGGAACATTTTCAGAGACCGCCGGCCGGAAATGTACAAGGAATTGATGACGCTGGACGGGGTTCGTCCCTCTGCGGCCGTCTAAGCTCCTTATCACGGGATGTACAATCAACGCTCAGCCCTCGTCACCGCTGCGAATTGTGCTAATTTCCCCGCGAAAAATCAGTTCATCAAGATGAGAGGGTTTCATGGTCGAAACATTCCGCGGCAGATGTTTTTGTAAATCAGTCAGCTTCGAAATCGACGCTCCAATCCTGTCTTGCGTCAATTGCCATTGCGAAAGTTGCAGGCGCCAGTGTTCAGCGCCAATGACAACTTACATCGGCGTGCTGGACGGGCAGTGGAGATGGACCGGAGAAGCGCCGAAGACCTTCAACTCTTCACCGGGTGTTGAAAGAACCTTCTGCGGCAACTGCGGTACACCGCTCTCGTTTCGCTCAGAACGAATGTCAGGCGTCATGCACCTGTACCTCGCGGCTATGGAAGAACCGGAAAGCTTTGAACCCACGATTCATGTTGCACATGAGGAGAAGCTCTCGTGGATGCATCTCGGGGACGATTTGCCGAAAAAAAATGGCCCGGAGTATTTGTAAGATTCACTTGCGGCCAATCCGGCTTTACGGGATCAGCACTGTTGCCCCAAGTGTTTTGCCGCTTTCTATGGCCTTATGGGCCTGCACCGCATCGCTTAACGGATACTCGTAGTTGATATTTGCATCCAGAATACCGTCGCTGATTGCCTTGAACAGGTCTCCGGCGGTCCATTCCAGATCAGAGCGCTTGGCGACATAATGCATGATGGCAGGTCTGGTAATAAACAACGAGCCGCGGCGGCCCAGATCCTGAATGATATCGACAGGATCAGGTGGACCGGAAACATGGCCATATGCGGCGCAAACGCCCATCAAACGAAGGCAATCCAAAGACTGTTGAAGTGTGTCCTTGCCGATCGCTTCGTAAACAACAGCAGCTCCCTCGCCATCTGTCACTTCCCGGACCTTGGCAACAAAATCTTCTTTGGAGCGTACAACAGGATGGTGACAGCCCGCCGCACGTGCAGCTTCAGCCTTTTCCTCAGTGCTGACCGTACCAACAATCGTGGCACCGAGAGCTTTCGCCCACTGACATAAAATCAGCCCCATCCCGCCTGCTGCTGCATGGACGAGTATCGTATCGCCCGGCTGCACCTTGTATGTACGATGCAGCAGGTAGTGAGCTGTCATTCCCTTCATCAGAAGGGCCGCCACTGTTTTCTCATCGAGATCTGCCGGCAGGTGCAGAAGCTTGTCGGCCGGATAGTTGCGAATTTCAGCGTAACTGCCCAAGGGCGGTATGCCATAGGCGACGCGATCACCGGTTTTGAACGACGTCACACCTTCTCCGACGCCCTCAACAATGCCGACGCCCTCAAAACCGATCACAACCGGACACGGGGGTACCGGCCAGGGGTGGGAGACGCCTCCACGGTGATACGTATCGGCAAAGTTCACGCCGATTGCAGTGTGGCGCAAGCGGACCTCACCGGGCGCTGGATCCAAAACCGCCCAATCGCGCCATTGCATGACTTCCGGTGCCCCGAGTTTGCTGATTACCTGTGCTTTGGACATGATCGAGAACCTTATTGTGGGTCGTTAGCAGCATCGGGCATGCACATTTTTCATTCTAACTTTCCTTCTTGAAGAACAAAAATGTCCCCAATCTGCGAGACCCTGCATCGACAAAATAGTAACATGATCCCTGCAACAGTAAATGATGCCGCGTGCCAGCGCGTCGACAACAATGGTGGCAATAATGCCGAAGTTTCTGACACCGGAACAAATTGCAGATTACCATCGCGATGGATTTCTCTCACCGCTTGATCTCTTGAGTGAACAGGAAGCCGGACAAGTACGCTCCGAATTGGAAGCCGCTGAACGGCGCTGGCCGGAAGCGCTGAAAGGATCCGGACGGAACAATGCTCATTTATGCCTGAGTTCCCTCGACACAATTGTCCACCACCCCGTGCTTCTCGATGCAATCGAGGATTTGATCGGACCGGATATCCTGGCATACGGCACCGTCCTGTTTATCAAGGAACCGCAGCAACCTGGCTTTGTCAGTTGGCACCAGGATTGCCGCTACATGGGGCTTGAACCTCATCGCCTGGCGGTTTCCGCCTGGCTGGCGCTCACTCCAAGCGACCAGGTAAACGGCTGCATGAGCATGATCCCGGGCAGCCACAAGAACGGCGTGGAGGATCATATTGAAACCTTCGGTGAAACGAACATTTTGACCAGGGGACAAACGATACCGGACATCGATGAAGGCAAAGCAGTGGATCTGGTTTTAAAACCCGGACAGTTCTCGCTTCACAGCATGCGGACGATCCATGGCTCCAGGCCAAACCAGGGCGATGACCGCAGAATTGGCTTCACAATTCAATGTTACATGACGCCGGAGACGAAACAGACACTTGGTCCGGTCATGGCTCAGCTTGTGCGTGGAGATGATGCAAATCACCATTTCGAATATGCGCCGCGCCCGAAACACGACATGGATCAAGATGCCGTCACAACACGCAGCCGGAACAATGCCCAATGGGCTGAAATACTGTACGCAGGCGCAAACCAACGTCGTGACTATTAAGCGAACGGAGCCTTCGAGCTAGAGCGTTTCACATTGATATGCTCTAGCCATTCAGCACCACTATTGCGATGCCAAGCGCGAGGAGGCCCGCGGCGAAAAACCGCCTGACCATGGTGCCTTCGCGCAGAAACAATCCGCCCAAAGCAACTGAAATCGGAATTGATGCCTGTCGCACAGAGGTAACGGAAGCGACGTCACCTCCGAACTGGTAGGCAAGCAGGATCAGATAATATGATGCGTAAGCGAGAACGCCCGGCAACAGCAAGTGGAACAAAGACAGATCCCGAACGCTGATTACAGGTGCTGGTCGTGCTGTTCGCCGCCCCAGCCAAAGGGCGCCAAGAACAAGTGCCATGATGCCATCAACAACAAACAATAGAACAGACGGCTCAATGGTCTGCATCATGCGCGCATCGGCCAGCGAGTAGATACCTGTGCCGCACATGGCCAGAAACGCGAAGACAAAAGCCTGCCTGTCGTCAAGAATGTGACTGCCGCGGCGGTAAAGAAGCAGGACGCCCCCACACACCACCATGGCAATGCCAAGAACCACAATGAGGGGATAGGTTTTTCCAAGGAACAGAACGCTGACAAAAACAATGAAGACTGGCGAACTTCTGATGATTGGATAGTAAGCAGACAAATCGCCCCGTTGAAGCGTTGCCGTCAGGCATGTGCCATAAAGAATTTGGCCACACACGGACAATCCCACAAGCGGCAAGATGGTCAGGGCAACCGCAAAGTCGGCATTTGTTGCCAAGCCGTGCACAAGGGCGCAGACGCTCATTGTGATGGTGAGAAACAGGTAGCCGAGTTGTGGGTCCGGGTGCTTCTTGATCAACAAGTTCCACACCGGGTGCATGACGGCTGAGGCCAACACCAGAAGGACGATTTCCAATTCCACAACCAGCCTCCTGAATGTGGTTTACCGCCACGTTGCGCGCCTCAATTTGCTGTGTGTACTGTATCGCCAATGGTGATGAAAAGAAGATATTCTACGTTGCAGGGACCAGCGTTCGCAGTTTTTGGAACCGAGATTCTGGTGTGGCTGTTTGGACATATGACGGGGAAACTTCCGGTTAGATTTTACCTCGCTCACGCCACTCCATAGTCTGGCAGATCAAGGTCTGACCTGAAACTTCCTGCAAGCAGCCTCTGGCCGAGGATGGGAACTGAGACAAGGCTCATCGACAGGTCTCTGACGATCAGCGAGAACCAGTTCTTCGGCGCAAAGAGACCGGCAAAACCCAGTGCTGCCTCCTGCTTGTCCATGACGTAGGAATGCAAGCAATCCTGATAGGCTTCGAAGGCGACACGATAATCACCCGATGCCTTGTGCAATTCGCCAGCCAGCACGTACGCCTCCGTCATGGCAAGACCTGTGCCTTCTCCTGCAAGCAGTGAAGCACAAGCTGAGGCATCCCCGACGAGCGCCACCCGGCCCTTGCTCCATTCAGACATTCTGATCTGGCTCACACGGTCAAAGTAGATGTCTTTCACGTCGTCCATGCACGACAGAATGGACTGTGCCTCCCAGCCCATGTCCTTGTAGATGTCACGAAGCGCTGCTTTTTCTCCCCCTTCATCACGCGGGGGGCTCTTGAGGAATTCATCGGAAAAGACAAACAGGAATAGCGTTTGATCACCTCGAAGAGCAACGCGGGAGATTTGGCGCCCGGGCTGGGTATGAGATACGTATGTCAATTCATCACGGGGCTTGTACCCGGGCACGATGAATGCAGCGACATAGAAGCCAATTTGTTTTTCAAACAGTTCTTGAGAACCAAAAGTCAGCTGCCGGATCTTCGAATGCAACCCGTCTGCGCCGACAAGCAGATCAAATTCTTCTTCGGTTCCATCAGAAAGCCCGACCGAAAGCTTGTCACCGTGGTCTCTGGCACTTGTGATGCTGGTGCCGAAATGGACATCAACACCGTCGCAGGCATTAAACAGGTGACGGGCAAGGTCGCTTCGCGCAATGCTGAGATACCGGCCCTGCGTCAACTCGTGGAACGCTTTTGTGTTCATAGACGACGTCGTCCAACCGCCTGCGCTGACTGAGCGCACGCGTTCGATGTAATAGGCATCCTTTTTCAGATCCGGCAAAACCCCCATCTTCTCCGCAATGTCATATCCGGTGCCCCAGAAATCGATGACATATCCACCTTCGCGAAGAGCAGGAGCTGCTTCAAACAGCACAGGGTGATGGCCATATTTATTTAGCCACCATGCAAGCGTAGGCCCGGCCACGCCACATCCGTTTATTGCAATTTTCAATTCTCAAACTTCCCTCATGGCGGCTCATGACGTGCCGCCGCTTCTGTGCTTATGAAAGACATATGGATATGAGCTGGACGAATGACCAGTACTGTCCAAACGTCACACTTGGACAGCATGCGGAGCCGTCGTAGAGTCCTCTGTATTTGTTGCAACAAATCTGGCCCTGATACTCCCTTGCCCATACACTTATGAGGCGGCAGCAGGGTGTTTCCGATGGGGCTTTAGAGGGGTTTCTGACGTTCATGACCACAGCACAAAACACTGCACGTTCCTACGTTGCTGATCACCTGTCCGACCTGTCGGATTGGTGTGCGACAATATTCGAGCATGGAGAATCTGCCTGGCGCGAGTACCGCTCCGCAGCCTTTTACGTTGATTTGCTGCAACGCGAGGGCTTCGAGGTTGAAGCCGGCAGCGGCGGAATGCCGACGGCATTCTGCGCGACATGGAATAATGGGAACGGCCCGACCATTGGCGGCTATGCAGAGTATGATGCGGTGCCGGGAAACTGCCAGGCAGCAGATGTGGTGAAAAGGCCGCGAGATGGCCTGTCCCCCTATGCTGCCGGACACACGGACCCGCATTCCGGATTGGGCATTGCAGCACTGGGCGGCTTTCTTGCAGCAAAGGCTGCGATGCAGAAACACGACAT